>DKLU01000410.1 GCA_002455915.1 Chryseobacterium sp. UBA6632 | reverse complement strand
AAATGCAGAACAAAAAGATCTGCACTAAAATTTTAAAATTATCAAAAGAAAAATTTATAATTGAAAGTTTAGCTTTTAAATGTTTCCAGTGCCCAATCCTCAAAAAGTTTCTGACCAGCGGAGTAATGACCAGCGGGAACTAGAAGTGAATTAGTAACAACAAAATGCATATACTTACTTTCATTTTCTGTAATCACTTTTTTGTCCTGACCTGTAATTTGAATATACTCAGAGACAAAAGTCCCCATCTTGCCACGTCTTGGTCCTGCAATTTCAATGGTGTTATTTTTAGGTTCTTCCAAAGAGAATTGTACTATGAATTCGGCAACATCATCAAGTGCAATTGGTTGATAGTCTAAGTTCGAAACAAAAACTTTATCCCCTTCTCCCTGAACTTGGATGATGGCTTCCACATGTTCGTGAAATTGTGTTGACCTAATTATAGTGTAAGGTATACCCGAGTTTTTAATAGTATCCTCTTGAAGTTTTTTTGCTCTGAGATAACCGATTTCCAATGCATCATCTGTTCCTACAATTGATAGAACGATATGATGCTTAATACTAGCATTCAATTCTGCTTTGACAAGATTCTTTCCCGCAGTCTCAAAAAATCGAAGTGCATTTTCTCCTTCGGGAGAAGATGAATTTGATAGATCGATTACTATTTCAGTTCCGGTCAATGCTTCCTGAAGCCCTTCACCAGTAATGACATCGACACCTTGTGATGGCGAACCGATTACTACTTTATGACCAAGTTTTTCCAATTTGTTAGTTACAAGCCTCCCTGTTAGACCTGTACCTCCTACTACTAAAATTTTCATATCTGATTTATTTAATATTGTAAAGTTTTTTAAAATAAGCTGCGCACTTGAACACCAAAGGGATTTTCAAACCAATATCTCCAATATCCATCGGTTCCTCTTTTAGCATAATCATTAGATGTTCCTCGCATACATATTTTTTCACCATTATTCGCAATACCTGCTATACTCCATTCCAAGATTAGTGATGCTAGATTACCATCTACATAAACATTCCCTGTTATAATTTTGATTGGCAAACAAAATTTAAAAAAGCAGTCCAATTCTCGCGCAATCTCCAATCTTCCTCTCCGAGGCTCACCGTTATAACTAATAAAGATTGCATCCTCCTCATAGAAACGAAGCATAGTCTCCGTATGGAAAGAATTCATATGAGCAAGAAAAGAGTCGATTATTCCCTCGGGAGTTCTCGACAATGAGAGTATTGAGCTTTCAACAAAATTCTGTCCAATCATAAAATCTAAATTTTCTTTAGAAGTAATTTTTTTGTCTTACAAAATTGAGCAATTGGCATATGCAACGCCACTCACAAATTAAGGTAAAAGGTGGACAAAAGAAGGAACAATCTTAATGATCTAAGGTTTGGTCTGAGCATTTAGCGTATTGCTTCCGATATTCACTAGGTGAAAAACCTGAATTTTTACTAAACAGCCTGATGAAATATTTGGTGTCTTGATATCCCAGCTGATAGGAAATTTCCTTGATGCTTATTTCCGTATAGTAGAGCAATCTTTGCGCTTCACTCATCACTTCCTTCTGTATATGTTCGGAAGCAGATAAACCAGTAACTTTTTTTACTGTATCGCTTAGATGTCCAACAGTTATATTAAGCATTGCTGCAAATTCAGATGGACGCTTTATACTCCGGAAATGTGATTTTACAAGATTCCTGAATTCCTTCGTGAGATTTATAGAACGTAGGCTAACACTTTCGGAATTAATGAATGATTGGCGTTTGTAGCATAAAACTGCCTGTTCAATAAAAGCTGAAAGCAATGGTTTTTCAACTTGCCTATAAGGGGTATCGTTCAGATCTTGTAATTTCATGATTGAATCAAAGATTGTTCTAAACCAATGCCGCTCATTATTAGAGAGAGCGATAATCAAGGTTTCCTCTAATAAATTATCCAAACTGGTTTGTGCCATTCTACCGATATGACGGCTTTCAAAAGACAAATAATAACCTGTTGCACTAAGAGTCTCTAGAATCTGATGAACTTGTCCAGGAGGAGAGATAAAAAGTGTCCCCATCGGCATTGTTAAATGCTTAAAATCAAATACAACTTCAAGCTGATCAGCCTCAATTAGCATGCAAGTATAATGGTCGTGCCTGTGGGGTGAAAGTGCTTTTATAATACCTGGTGTAGATCCGTTCCAAATACCAACAGCAATCCCACTGCTGTAATCCATTCTATTTAATATAATTGAATCGTTTTTAGGCATAACAATTTCTTTGCACAACTAATTTAGTTTTTCTTTATTTAATAGTGTGTATTATTCAAGACTAAAAGTAAAGAAGCTAACTAAATGTGCAATTTTTTCAAAAACATCCATTTTTAATAGTTATCTAAAATTCCAACGTTGCAAACAACAGTATTGATAAATAAAACAGAAATTAAGTATATCCTTGTCTTGATCGGTTGGACCTTCAGTTTATGAATCAATGAATTATTTAAATTTCATTTGAATTGTTTAAATAAAAACAGGTAGTATGTAGTAACAAGCAACTTTTACTATTTCAAAAAATAACTGTTACCTTTACATCTTCTTTAAAACTAGAATAGTTATGCAAGGCAATACAGCGTACCGAAAGAAAATAATAAGATCCAGCTATGTCAAATTAATCGGGATATCTATTATCGTTAGTATTATCTGTTGTCTTGTATCTTATATTTTAAAACATTTAACAGGACAGGTACAGGAATACCTCTTTGAAGAAATTATAGCCACGGAAAACAAATTGTTAATCTTTTTACCAAGTGTAGGCATTACAGCAATCTATTTCCTACGTAAATATTTCTTTCAGAACAAAAAAAATAAAGGAATTAAGGAAATATATACAACCCTTGAAACAAGAAAGGATCATCTTCCTTTTTTTAAAATACCTTCTCACTGCATTAATGGCTTTTTAACGGTCATTTTCGGAGGATCTACGGGAGTCGAAGTATCAACAGTAGTTGCCACCGCAACGGTTGGTAATCAGGCATACAAACATTTGCATAGTGCTTGGGCCTACAAGACGGAACTGATATGTGCAGGTATTATAGCGGGTGTAACCGTACTCTTTGGAAGTGCACTGGGCGGTTTTCTATTTGCATTTGAAGTTATTGCACGTAAATACAATAAAACCTTACTGATCAGTGGAATAAGTTCGATGATTATAGCTCATCTATTTGTGCATTTTTATGACTCAAACCCATTATTTACATTTAAGGTACAGGACTGGCGGTGGCAATCCATACCTTTTGCTGTGATACTAAGTTTAATCGGAGGTATATTTGCCCTTTATTTTACAAAAATTGTCATCTACGCAAAAACATTTTTTGGTGGGATTAACAACAATTTCATACGTGTAAATTTAGGTGCCATAACTGTTGGGGTATTTATCTTTTTTCTTCCGGCATTATATGGTGATAGTTATCACGGGCTTGGTAAAATCCTTGAATCAAGTTCGTCCGATATTGTTAATCTCGCATATTTAATTCCTTTGGTTTTGCTCATCTTTATAAAGCCATTGGCAGCTTCCCTCACTCTCGGCGCAGGCGGTGACGGCGGTGTATTTGCCCCGAGTATTGTTACAGGTGCATTTTTAGGGGTATTTTTTGCCCAATTCTGCAACCATTATTTAGGTACTCATCTTGTGGTTATTAACTTTGCGTTATTTGGAGCCGCTGCCATGCTTTCCGCAGCTATTCACGCCCCTCTTACAGCCATGTTTATTATTTCCAGTATAGTACCGTCTGGCTATCTATTGCTGTTTCCTTTGTTCATCAGTAGTATTATTTCTAAAATTCTGGCAAAGAAAATCTATCCTTACAATGTGTATACTTACAAAGAATTTCCAAGCAGTCCGAACACAATAAATTGATTATAAGTACCGTACGATATTTAAATAAAACAAATCATATCAATAACATCTTATCTATTTATATTGGATTATTACATTTACTAAAAAAAGTAATTTGCAAAAACTTTACAACTACAAGTGATTAAATATTAAAATCGGAGTTACCAATTCCTTTTTGTTTTGCCTCAAACGAAGCAAATCATCGATAAAAGTGTTTGAAGATACGCCCGCCTTGATCTACAGCCAAATGGCGCCATTTCTTATTTCTACTAATATAAATTTACATAATTTTATTCCCAAATTAAAAAAAATGAACAACCCCGTTTTATTAAAAGAATTTCCCAATTCAAAAGATTTGCTGGATAAACTCTACCAAAACGGTATCACAAAGACCTACCACGAAGGAGACATCATCCTTGATGAAAATGCATCCATCCGCTCCATTCCTATTGTGATGAAAGGAATGATTAAGGTTATTCGAACCGAAGAGGACGGACGTGAAATTCTTTTATATTATATCAAATCCGGAGAAAGCTGCATTATGTCTTTTCTGGGCGGAATGCACAACGAAAAAAGTGTCGTAAAAGCCGAGGTGGAAGAAGATACCGAAATCCTTTTTTTACCCGTGGATAAAGTTTCGCTTTTCATTAAGAAATATCCCGAATGGCTCGATTATATTTTTAGGCTTTATCATAAACGCTTTGAAGAATTACTTGATATTATCAACGCTATAGCTTTCAAAAAAGTAGATGAGAGACTTCTTAATCTGCTGTATAAAAAATCTTCCAACTTAGGTTTAAAAACCATTATTGTTACCCACGAACAGCTTGCCAATGAACTCGGAACAGCAAGAGTTGTAGTTTCCAGGCTTCTGAAACAGCTTGAAGATGCAGGAAAACTGAAACTTGGGCGAAACAAAATCACACTTTCAGAACAATAAAAATCCTTATGTAACAAAAGTAGCGGTACAAGTTCTTCAGGATTTCCAATTTTGCATCATAAATAAAAAAGCAAATGGAAATTTTTGGCTATATCGCATCTGTTTTAATCGGAATTTCTTTAGGATTAATCGGCGGTGGCGGAAGTATTCTTACTGTTCCCGTATTGGTCTATCTTTTTGGGGTTGATGCATTTTTGGCGACAGAATATTCACTGTTCATTGTCGGAATCAGCAGTGTTGTGGGTTCTTTTTCTTACTTTAAAAAAGGATTGGTCAATCTGAAAACAGCTTTCGTTTTTGGAATCCCTTCTTTTATCTCCATTTTTCTGACCCGGAATTACCTCGTTCCGTTGATTCCTGATGAAGTTTTCAGCATTAATAATTTTGTAGTGACCAAGCATATTTTTCTGCTTCTCATTTTTGCCGGCTTAATGATTTTAGCCTCGTATAAAATGATTCAGAAAGGCCCCGAATTACAATTACAAGCTGTAAACTTTAATAAAAACAAAAATCTTTTGGCAGCAGGCGAAGGTTCTGTTGTGGGAATTCTTACCGGACTTGTTGGCGCCGGTGGCGGATTTATGATTATTCCAGCTCTTGTTAATTTGCTTAAAACACCTATGAAAGTAGCCATCGGAACTTCTCTGGTGATTATTGCTCTCAATTCTTTAATAGGTTTTTTTTCATCAGCAAAAAATGTCGAAATCGACTGGAAACTTTTAACGACCATTTCGTCCATTGCAATTATCGGAATCATCATTGGCGCGCAACTTTCAAAAAAGATTGACGGAAAAAAATTGAAACCTGCTTTCGGATGGTTTATTCTCGTGATGGGAATTTACATTATCGTGAAAGAATTGTTTATCTAAAATCCTTCTGTAACAAAAGTAGCGGTACGGAAATTTCTAAAACTTCAACTTTGTATCATTAAAAAACTTAAAAAATTATCATAATGAATATAGAACAAATTTATACAGGATGTCTTGCTCAGGGCGCTTATTACATTGTTTCAAACGGAGAAGCAGCGATTATCGACCCGTTAAGAGAAACCCAACCATATATTGAGAGATTGCAAAAAGACGGCGTTGTTTTAAAGTATATTTTTGAGACTCATTTTCACGCAGATTTTGTGAGTGGTCATTTGGATTTAAGTAAAAAAACAAAAGCACCGATCGTTTACGGGCCAACTGCAAAACCGGAATTTGAAGGGATTATTGCAGAAGAAAATCAGGTTTTTGAATTGGGAAATATCAAAATAAAAGTCCTTCACACGCCAGGTCACACAATGGAAAGTTCCTCTTTTTTATTAATCGATGAAAACGGAAAAGAAACAGCATTATTCAGTGGAGACACTTTGTTTTTAGGCGATGTCGGAAGACCGGATTTGGCACAAAAAGCGGCTAATCTTACGCAGGAAGAATTGGCTGGTCTGCTTTACGACAGTTTGTATGAAAAAATATTGCCTTTGAGTGATGACATTATCGTTTATCCGGCACACGGAGCGGGCTCAGCCTGTGGAAAAAATATGCAGAAAGAAACACTCGACAGCTTAGGAAATCAGAAGAAAACAAACTATGCGCTCAACCAAAAAGACAAGGAAAGTTTCATCAAATCGGTTACAGACGGACTACTTCCGCCACCTGCCTATTTCGGGATGAATGTGGCAATGAACAAAAAAGGCTACGAAAGCTTTGATGAAGTTTTATCGAAAGGGCTTCACGCATTGTCTCCTGACGAATTCGAAGAAATGGCGAAACACAGTGGAGCATTATTGTTAGATGTCAGAAACAACAATGATTTTGCCCAAGGTTTCATTCCGCAATCTGTAAATATTGGTTTAGATGGTGATTTTGCACCTTGGGTTGGAGCGCTCATTGTAGATGTACAACAACCAATTTTATTGATTACAGACGAAAATCAGGAGGAAGAAACTGTTACCAGATTGAGCCGTGTAGGTTTTGATAACGTCATCGGTTTTTTAAAAGGTGGTTTCGATGTGTGGAAAAACAGCGGTAAAGAAATCGATACTGTGAATAGAATTTCTGCACAGCAATTTGAGAAAGAAATCTCAGGAAAAGAGTTTAAAATTATCGATGTGAGAAAAGAATCCGAATACGAAGCAGAACACGTAGATGAAGCTTTCAACAAGCCTTTAGCTTATATCAATCAATGGATTAACACATTAGATTCTAAAGAACATTTCTACATCCATTGCGCAGGCGGCTATAGAAGTATGATGGCTGCAAGTATTTTGCAGGCAAGAGGATACAGAAATTTTAGCGAAATTGCAGGTGGTTTTGGCGACATTGCAAAAACAGGAATTCCGAAAAGCGATTTTGTTTGTCAGAGTAAAGTTTTAAATTAAAAATAGAATTAATGTTAGAATTAATAAAAGAACCTTGGCCTTGGTATGTTGCAGGTCCCATCATTGGTCTTACAGTTCCGATTCTGCTTATTTTGGGAAACAAATCTTTCGGAATCAGCTCTTCTTTGAGACATATTTGTGCGGCTTGCATTCCTGCGAATATAAGTTTTTTTAAATATGACTGGAAGAAAGAATTATGGAATTTGTTTTTCGTTTTCGGAATTTTTTTAGGTGGAATGATTACTTCTCATTATCTTATAAACAACGCAGAAATTTTGGTAAATCCTAAACTAAAAGCCGAATTAGCAACTTATGGAATTACGGATTTCAGCAATCTCGTTCCCACTCAGTTAATGAATTTTGCAAGTCTTTTAACTTTAAGAGGTTTCATCATAATGGTAGTAGGCGGTTTTCTGGTAGGCTTTGGAACCCGATATGCAGGCGGTTGTACCAGTGGACACGCCATTATGGGATTGTCCAATTTACAATGGCCTTCACTTGTTGCAACAAGCTGCTTTATGGCAGGCGGTTTTTTAATGGCCAATGTTATTCTACCGATTATTCTTTCACTTTAAAAATTAAAAAATGATAAAAGAAACAGAAGATATACGTCACCAAGACACGATTTGCATCAATGAAAGCGAACTGAAACACAAATGGTATCACAACATCAAATACCTCACCGTCGGCATTCTTTTCGGGATTGTATTTGTAAAAGCGGAGGTTATCAGTTGGTTCAGGATTCAGGAGATGTTCCGTTTGCAGTCGTTTCATATGTACGGTGTGATTGGGAGCGCTGTTCTCACAGGAATGATTTCCGTTTGGGTCATCAAAGAGTTTAACATTAAGACCATTTATGGCGAAACCATCAAAATTGCGCCCAAGACATTCAATAAAGGTCAATTCTATGGCGGATTGATTTTCGGATTTGGCTGGGCGATTACAGGCGCTTGTCCGGGACCTCTTTTTGCACAGATTGGAACGGGAGCTTTAGCGGTTATCGTTACTTTGATGAGTGCCATTTTAGGAACTTGGGTTTACGGGTATTTCAGGGAAAAATTGCCTCATTAAAATGGAAGAAAAAAGACTGTAATTCAAAACTACAGTCTTTATTTTTTTTATTTAATAATAATCCTTATGCCACCGAAACTCCAAAAAGATGTCCAATCAAAGCGGTTACGCCCATTGCAACTGTTCCCCAAAAGCATATTCTCAACACTGCAATTCCGATTTTTGAACCACCTGTTTTTGTCAACATAATAGGAATCAAACCAAGTAAATTTAAAAATTAATAGGTTCGATTAACTGTTATTCTATTTATTATCAAGCATTTTTTATATCAGACTTGCTATAAATTGTGAAAACAACCCTATATCTTGTTGTGTACTTGCAGCTTCTAAGGCAGCCATATATTCGACCCTTCTTTCAACCGGAATAACAATCCAGGAATATCCACCCGATGCTAACATTGTGTTCATAAGAAAACGTCCTATTCTCCCATTCCCGTCAATATATGGATGAATATAGACAAAAATGAAATGTCCTAGGATAGCCCTTACACCCGCATGTTCCTCGTTGGCAAGCAATTCAAAAAATGTGGGGATCAAATCACGAACAGCTTCGGCACTTGGCGGGACATGCTGGGATCGTCTTATAAAAACAGGCTGATTTCTATATCCTGCAAGATCAGAAGCTTTCAAAATACCGGCTGCTACGCTTGGTGCAAACATTTCACGGTACCATTCCTGATGGTCATAATCCGCTATCTCTCCACCGTTAGCGCCATTTAGTATCTTTTCAATGCTTTGCAGTACTTGCTGGTAAGCTTGCCAATATCCCCTAGCTGCCATAGCATCACGCTGTTGCCGGTCAGCCTCATTATTATCAGGCTCCCATTGTCCGGAACGAACACGTTCAATTAATTCGATACTGACACGATAGCCCTCAATGGACAAAGAATTGTAAGCATCTTTTGTATAATTATCTTTTACTTGATTTAAATAAGTTTCTTTATCTTTTGGTAATCCTGGTTCCGGCGGGAAATTCTCTATGACCGTATTTCTCATGTTTTGCCACATAAGCTTTAACCTGTTTACATAGGGAGACAATTCACGATGGTTAATAACAATAGGGCTTGGGGTAGTAAAAGGATCGAGTTCTCTTACATTATAACCTGCGGCCCCCATTCCCTTTATAATATCATCAGCAATCCTATCTCTCCCAATATTTCGGAAAGCACCACTAATTCTGCCAGCAATAACACTGTGCCCACCATCAAGTAAAAGTTCCAGGATACTTGATGCATCTCTGAAAGTTGCCAGTACTGTTCTTGCATCCACAGGGTTTCTTACATAAAAATCTTCAAAGCTGTTGAGTAATGCAGCTGGCAAAGAAAACAGCCTTAATCCATGACTATCTATATAAAAATCGTTTTTTTCTGGCAAGTTTGCCCTCACTTCGAATATGGATGTTCCATGTACAAGTTCAGTAACTTGATTTCTTGCTTTGACAGCTCGGACAAGGAGCTGAGTCGGCACCGTTTGGTTTCCGGCATGCAAATGAAGCGATTGTTCTGGCGATAAACTCCAATCACTTCCAAACCGTTCCGTCAAGTAAGCAGCACAAAAATCCCAGTAGGATGTAAACCAAGCCGTACTTTCACCTACAGTTTCGTCCGGCCTTGCCGGAATGTACCATCCTTTCATAACTTCTTTTAGAAAACCACCGCTAGTTAGCCTCTCTCGGTGAGTACGGGAAATATCAGAGGATCGTATAGCTGTAATGCCCTTATCTTGCAGTTCTTTCAGAACTTCAAGTGATGTAGCTAGTTTTTCAGCAGGTGTGGCCATTATAATAACTTTTTTGCAAATATAAGTATTAGCTTATTACGCTGCATCATTATTAGCTTATTATGTTAAATTATTATTAGCTTATTATGTTGTATTACTATTAGCTTATTATGCTGTACCCTTATTAGCTTTTCATGTTTTACAAGTATTAGCTTATTATGTTCAATAGATATTAGCTACTTAAGCTACAAAATTCAAAATCAGTTGATAGACAATTATTTACTATTTACTAACATTTTACATATAGTGTTAAAATAACTTTTATTTTAACTAGAACGATCTTACATTCAGACAGTTTGTACCAATTTGGCAGATCTAAAATTATGAGCCAAAAATCAACAAATTTTTTCTAACTATTGCTTATATCAAAAAAAGACCGTACCTTTGTATTAGTTTAACTGTATACAGTTAAACTAATACGGTATTACTATGATATTTTCAAATATTATTGACGCCTATTTGGCAAGCATTATTATCAAACCTATCAATCAAAAGGAACTCGAAGGTCTAATAAGCGATTTAGCAAGTTTTCGTAAGCTAAAAAAATACAAGAAAGAAATTCGAGAATATCTTCTGGAACGTTTCTATATTTCACACCAAGATATATTCTTACCTAGACATTTAAGAGCAAATAATTATGAAATCGCTCTAGCTTATGCAAGATACTATTATTTCAGTCACCGATCTGCATTGCATATTCATGGCCTCGATAATTCAGAAAAGCAAATCATATATCTGTCAGAAGAAAACATCTCCACATCTCCATCTTCCACCAATCTAACACAGTTAACAATTGACAAGGCATTCAGCAAACCTCAAAGAATGACAAGGAATTTCAAAAAATTTGACAATCTCACTATCAACTTTCTCAAAGGACAAAGCCCGGATTATATGAATACTTTCAAAGATAATCTCAAAGTTTCAGATATTGAAAAAACTTTAATAGATGTCACCGTACGCCCATCATATTCCGGAGGATCAAAAAATATACTGAAATCATTTAAAAATGCCAAGACATTAATAGATCCTGAAAAATTGATCCATTACTATAAAAAACTATCATTTGCTTATCCATACCATCAATCGTTAGGGTTCTACTTAGAAAATTCAGGATATGAAAAAGCATCTTTTTCAGAGCTGCTGCAATTTAACCGCCCATTTAATTTCTACCTGGATTATGAAATATCAGATCCACAATACTGTAAAAAATGGAAAATTTTTTATGACAATTCAATACTACACTGACGTCCTCTAAATCAAATCGTATAAAGGCTTAACCCGTTGTTTTTTGTTCGTCCATATTTACACCAGCGCATAAATAGAATGTTCCGTCTATTTTATATATAGATTAGTAGATTATAGAACAAAATTTGTAAACATTACAGAAGTCAATCCAAATTCTAAAATTTCAAAATCCTACAACCATTCGCTGGTTCTAAATTTTAACAATAAAAAAATCGTTAAATATTTTGACGATAAAAAAATTGTCGTAAATTTGACGAAAAATAAATCGTCACATGAATCAAGATATTCTGCTAAGAAACAACACCGGAATAAAATCCAAAGCAAATTTAATTGAGGGATTTGTCGTTAGAACAAATCAATTTGATTTGCTGAAAGAAAACTTGCTTCAAAGATCGAAGCCAAAAAACACAATTATTATCGGACAAAGGGGTGCTGGCAAAACTACTCTTATTCACAGATTAAATTACGAGATTATAGACGATTCTTCTCTAAGCGATAAATATATTCCCATATTATTTACCGAGGAGCAATACAATCTTTCAGACTTGACTAATCTTTGGGAAAGCATTGCTATAAGTCTAGAAGATACATTTCACCAAAGAGGACTGTCAGATAACATTTCTAATATTATCGATAAACATAAAGATTATGAACAGAAATCATTTGAATTTCTGCAAGATTTTTTAGTTAAAAAAGATAAAGTAGCAATTCTCTTCATTGAGAATTTCAATTTCTTTCTGAAAAAAATATCCGATCGAGAAAAAGATAGACTTTTCAATATTTTAAAAACCGATTTCAACTTCAAAGTTGTCGGTACTTCCACTACTTTCAACGATGGAAATATAGATTTTTTAAAGGATGATTTTAATTTTCTGAATATTATTGAGTTGGACAGCCTTAATAAAAATGAGTGCGAAAAATTGCTAATAAAAATTGGACAACAATATGGCGAAGAACAGCAGATTAGAAATATAATTGATCAACATCCTGGCAGAGTTGAGGCATTGCGTAGATTGACTGGTGGCGTCCCAAGAACAATATCTTATTTATTCCAAATTTTTATGGATAACGAAAATGGAAGAGCAATCAAAGATTTATATCTCCTTATTGATACCCTGACTTTACTATACAAATCTGAACTTGATCAGCTATCTACCCAGCAACAAAAAGTGGTTGATGCGATAGCAAAAAAATGGGATGCTATCTCTGTTAAAGAAATCGCAAAAAAAACAAGATTAGAAAGTAAAAATATTTCTTCGATCTTATCATATCTGGAAAAAAACCAGTTTATTGAAAAGATTCAAACCAATACTAAAAATCATATGTATAGAATCAAAGAAAGATTTATGAACATATGGTATCTTATGAGATTTGGACGTAAAAACGATAAAGATAATGTGATATGGCTAGTAAGGTTCTTTGATGCATGGTGTGATGAATCCGAATTGACCAGAAGAGTAAAAAAACACATCAGCAATTTAAAAGGAGGCAATTACGATGTAAACGCCGCTATAGACATGGGCAACACTTTTCTCTCATGCGAAAATGTATCTGAAACTTTAAAAGAAGAATTAATCAAAACAACGAATTCGGTCCTACCAGACAAACTACTTAAAAATTCAAAAATTTCAGAAAAAGGCCTTTTAAACAAAATAAAAGATCTTCTAAAAAAAGATCAATTTGAGGAAGCCGAAAATTTACTAAAGGATATTGAAGTAAAAGATTCAACTTTTTACACCGTGGCAACATCATTATACATAGTGAGTAATCAATTTGAAAAAGCAATGGAATCTGCCAAAAAAGCTTGGTCTTTGAATAACAATGATGCACAAATGGCAATTACATTAGGCACCTTGTTTGAATTTAACGACAACAATTATATTGAGGCTCAAAAATATTACAAATTAAGTCTGGAGTTGAAAAACAACCACGGTTATGCAGCCTTTCGCTTAGGAGAGCTCTCACTTGAAACAAATGATAATTATGAAGAAGCAATTGAATTTCATAAAAAAGCTGTTGAAATGAAGTTCAAATTATCTTTAATTTCTTTAGGTGATATTTATGTTGAGATGGGTGACTTTGATAATGCGATCCGATACTATACTGAGGCAATAACAGCAAAAGTGGGAACACCATATACAAGATTAGCAAAACTTTACACAATTCTTAAAAAAACAAAAGATGTAGAAAAAATGCTAATTGCAGCAAATAGAACAAAAGAAGATCATAGTAAAATTAATCTTGGTAGGTTTTATTATTTAAAATCACGACCAAATTTTAAGAAGGCAGAAGAACAACTTAATAGTGCATTAGAAGATGAAAATGACGATGCGTATGTGGAATTGGCGAGGATGTTCACCAAAATGGACAACATTGAAAAGGCTATCGAGGCTTTGGAAAAAGGAATTGAAAGCGGTAATGCGGAGGCAGCACATCAGTTAGGACATATTTACGCAACAGAAAAAAATTATGCAAAGTCAGATCTAATGTTTGAAAAAGCAATTGAAATGGGTGAAATTGACTCCGTTGGTTGTTGGGTTGAAAGTATTTTTGATGAATATAGAAATGATCGCAAAGAATATGCATTGCAATTAATTGATAAAGCAATGAACAATGGCCTAGAACCATCGTTGAAATTAAAATTACTTCATGCCAAAATACTTTTATGGAATGGGCAGACGACAAAGTCTATAGAGATTATCAAAGAACCTATTCGAAAATTTATTAAAAACATAGATACAAAAAGAGGTGAAATACTTTACAACAAAGCATTTGCGGATTTTGTAACCTATTTTTTACTATTCATAGTAAAAAATGAGACCCAATCACTATTTAAATTATTCGAAGAGATTAACGATCTAGCAATTTCATTTAAACCAATATATTTTGTTATGATGGAAAATATGAAAGATGATTTCCCTAACGAATATTTAAGAGCTGGAAAAGAACTAAAAGAAACAATATATGAATTAAAGGAAGAATTAAAAATTTTAAAAGAAAATTTAGAGTAGTACGAAATAGAATATTAGAAAATAAAAAGTCCAAGAAATTCTGACCCTCCTTGAACTTTTGTTAATCCCCCTTAGAGAAATTTTAAATTTGTTCTGTTATAACGCACAAATATAATAAAAATTGTGTTTGAACTGCATTTATAATAATTTCCTTAAGCAGTGTACTCTGCCACTACTAATATCTCTAGCAGAATTTTTTTGGAATCGATTATTATAAATAGTTTAAAACAACTTTATGCAGAACGCAACAATAAAATTTTATCCCGTAGGAAACGGCGATAACTCATTGATCACTCTCGAAGACAAAACAACTATTATTGTAGATTGTAATATCAGAAATTGTGCCGACGACATCTTCGATGTCAAGAAAGATCTTTTAAAAAATCTTCAAAAGGATAATGGAATTCCGTTTGTCGATGTTTTTATATTAACTCATGGAGATCAGGATCATTGCAGAGGATTTAAAACTCATTTTTACCAGGGAGACCCAGGAAATTATTCAGATGAAGATAAAAAGAATAATTTAATTCGTGTTGATGCGATGTGGTTCTCACCAATGATTGCAGAAGAGCATTCTAATGATGATGAAGACGCCTATCAAAAAGAAGCTGAAAGAAGATTGGAACTCCATAGAAAAGGCTCTCCACAAAAAGATAAGCCCGGCAACAGAATTAGAATCATTGGTTATGATGGAAACAAGGATTACCAAGACCTAAATCATTTAAGATCTACTCCTGGCACTGTCGTTTCTCGCTTCAATGATAAAGACCAAAAATTATTTTCTGTTTTTATTCATGCACCTTTTAAAGAACATTTGGAATCAGAAGGGGATGACAAAAAGAATTCCACAAGCATCGTGTTTCAAGCAAGATTTAAAACCAATGAATATCAGCAAGACTTTTCAACATTAGCAATGTTCGGAGGAGACTCCGATCATACATCATGGGATATCATCTTGGACAAAACCAAGAAACATAATAACAGTAAGGCCTTGGAGTGGGATTTATTTCTTTCACCACATCATTGCTCGTGGTCATTTTTTAATGATCGTCCTCAAAACGAAAATCCAACTCCTAAAAAAACTTCTTTAGAAGCATTGGATTACAGAAGAAATAATGCAAAAGTTATCGCTTCAAGCAAGAAAATATTGGATGATGACGATAACCCTCCTCACTATGAGGCAAAAAGTGAATTTGTAAAAAAAGTAGGCTCTACTAATTATTTAAACACTTCTACGTACGAACTTATTAATAAAGTTCCTCAACCTATCATTTTTGAAGTTACATCTTTAGGAATAGTTAAACCTAAGCAATCAGAAGGCACAGCAAAGGCCGCAGGAACTGCAGCACTAGGAATTGTAAATACTACATCTAAATATGGCAGCCATGATATATAGCAGTACTCTGCAAAAATATTCCGGAGAAATAGAGAATCTTTATTTAAAGGATTCTCTAGCTTCGCTGGAGCATTTGGCGGGAAGAAATCTTGATATTTTAGATTGGGGAAATCGAAGTATTGCCATTCCTTTTGAGATTGGTGTTTACCTTCCTAGTTTAGGAACTTATGAAAACATTGATATCAGACAGAGCGAACCAATATTACTTGTGTTTGATACTTTGGAATATCCAGAAAAAAGCCCTAATATTTACACAGATAGGCTTGATTTTCCAAAGAATAGTTTAGCCCATTTATATGTTGCAAACAATAATCGGCCACCTGCAATATGCTATGTTCGAGAAGACACAGATGAATGGTATGCTAATAAAAGAATTGAAGATGTCATAATTCGTATTAGTAATTGGCTCAGAGCAGCAGCAGTTGGAGAATTGACTGAAGATGGAGATCAATTTGAACCGATGCGACTGGAAGGATTCTATAGCACAATTTTATATGACTATAATTTTGTAGTAGATTCTATTATTGAAAATAATCCCTTCCCCATTACAAATCAATTTTCAATTGTTCAGTTTGAACTGATAAAACAAGAAGAAAAACGAGTCTACAAATTCACTAAAAAAATAACCCCTTCAAATTTCACTTCAATTGCAAAGGAAATTGAAGAACATCAAGAAAAAACTATAGATGATATTACAAAACGTGAATTACGTTTAGCATTCGTTATCTGGAATGAAGAAAAAGATATTAACGAAAAGTACGAAATAAATCTACCAAGAAACTGGGAGGATTTTAAACGGTTTTGTGATAATTACAAAATCAATCATGAAGATTTAGAAAAAATAATTGCTGATTACAAAATGGTTCCATTTCCAGTGATTGTAGGAATAAGACGTCCCAAACCTTTGATTGGTTATTCAGGTGTTTTAGAATTGATGAATTTCGAATTTAATATAAATACAGATCATACAGCAGATGGAAAAATTATCAGTAATTTCCCAATCAATATACTTTCACATAATCAATCTTTTTCGACAACACAAGCTGAAAAGATTTCAAATTACACAAACACATTAAAAAGAGGTGTAGTCTTTGGCTGTGGTGCACTTGGATCCAAAGTGATAATGCATCTTGCTAGAAATGGAGTTACTAACCTAACTTTATTGGACCCTGATGATTTTTCATCTCACAATCTTGTAAGACATGTGCTTTTTTCCGAGAGTATCGGTGCAAATAAAGCCGAAGCTTTAAAACAAAAAATAATAGATTTATATCCCAGTAAATCAATTGATACATCATCTGGAACATCATTTAAAGACGGTCGTATATATGAAGAAGAAACATTTAAATTATACGATTGGGTGTTCGATTTTACTGCATCAGAAGCATTTTTTAACAAGCTTTCAGTATTAAATAGTCTTCCAAACTGTAAAATTGCAAGTGCATCAATCACAGATCATGGAAATGGAGGTTTATTATTCAAAGAAGGGACTAATAGAAATCCTAGAATTGACGATCTCCAAGTATATCTTTATTCTAGCGCTCTTACTACACCGAAAATTTCGGAGTGGCTTACTCGGGAACAACATATTAATTCCAATAATTTATTAGTGAGAGTTGGCCTAGGTTGTAATTCCGAGACCACAGTTTTATCAGATGAAAAAGTTGCATCTCATGGTGCCTATTTTACTGCAGTTTTGAAAAAGGAAATCAATTCATACAGTCAAGATGGAAAGATTTATATAAATAGAATTAATGACGAAAATGATTACTCAATAGAAACAGAAGTCATTACTGTTAAACCCTTTGATGTTTATTCTGCTGTGAATAGTGATTGGGAGATTAGATTTAAAAATGAAATTCTTGAGCAAGTTAAAAAACAGGCAGATGAAGCAGGAAAAAGGGAAACAGGAGGTGTTTTTTTGGGACAATGTAATCATAAAACAAAAACTATTTATGTAACAGATCTACTTGAAGCACCGTCCGACAGCAAAGGAAATTCTTCAATTTTTCTTAGAGGATTTAAAGATTTGTCAAATGAAATTGATTTAATCAACAAAAAAACAGGTGGTCAGATCGGATATATTGGAGAATGGCATTCACACCCAGAAGGTCCTGATTTTCTTAGCTCCACTGATATGCATCGTGTTGAAGAGCATAAGATGGAATTAGAATCATTAAAAACACCATTACCAGTATTTCTATCTATAATTACTCCTAATGGCTTTTACCCATATATTTTTTAATATGCAAAATGAAGTTAATTTAAAAAGTAAGAACACAACTTTGTTGTGGGTATTTTTGGCAGCAAATGTTATAATTATTCTGACCATTAGTTTTCCAAAATTTGTTGAACAATTTGATATAATTCTTTGGACTAAAACAATTGGTGCCAGTATCGCTCCTGTGATATTATTTCTTCTTAATGGGTTATTGTCTAGCCATCAAAAAGCAGTAATAATTTTTTGGAGATTAAAAGATCCTTTACCTGGCTCAAGAGCATTTTATGATCTAAGTAAAAAGGATTCAAGAATTGATATTAAGAAACTAAAAAGTAAATTCGGTATCTTTCCCCGTAAAGCTTCAGAGCAGAATAAACTTTGGTATCATATATATAGACAAAATGCCTCCAACATACTTGTAACAGAAAGCCATAGAGCATTTCTATTAGCGAGAGACCTTACTTCACTAAGCTTTTTATTAATGTTAGTAATGGGAGTTTTAGCTTTAGTATACATATCACCTATAATAAAATACTACTATTTTTTATTTTTAATTATCCAATATTTTGCAAATTTGGTTAATGCCCGTAATCGCGGACAAAGATTTGTAACAAATGTTATA
>DKLU01000411.1:3689-5007 GCA_002455915.1 Chryseobacterium sp. UBA6632 | reverse complement strand
CTGATTGACATCAATACCAGAGCCAGATGGATCGATGAAGCCTCTTATTCAAAGGTGAAAAAATAATCAAATTAAAATTCGGGAACTCAAAAAATCCTGAATTTCATCAATTAAATTCTAAACTTATGAAATCATTTGTAGAATATTCATCAAATTCAGACTTTTCAATACATAATATTCCGTTTGGAGTTGCAGTTTTCAACAAAGAATATATCGGATGTTGTACAAGAATCGGAGATCAGGTAATTGATCTTGCGACTTTGTTCGACCTTGGATATTTTGAAGAAATCGAAGGGCTCGACGATAATATCTTTGAAGCATATACCATCAACGAATTTATAGAACTGGGAAAACCGGTGACGAATGCTGTTCGTTTAAAAATTCAGGAATTATTGCAGGAAGGTTCCACATTGTCAAAAGATGAAAAAACCATCGAAGAAGCATTCTACGATTTGGATCAGGTAAAAATGATGATGCCCTTGCACATCCCGAATTATACCGATTTTTACAGCAGCATTGAGCACGCAACCAACGTTGGAAAAATGTTCAGAGATCCTGCCAATGCCTTATTACCAAACTGGAAACATCTTCCGGTAGGTTATCACGGAAGAGCTTCATCTATCGTAGTTTCGGGAACGGAAATTAACCGTCCAAAAGGTCAGATGAAACCTGCAGATGCTGACAAACCGGTTTTCGGACCATGTAAACAATTAGACTTCGAATTGGAAATGGCGTTCGTCATCAACAAAAACACAGAGATGGGCGAAAGCATTTCTACAAAAGATGCCGAAGACGCAATTTTCGGAATGGTTGTTTTCAACGACTGGTCGGCTAGAGATATCCAGTCTTGGGAATACGTTCCACTTGGACCATTTTTAGCTAAAAATTTCGGTTCTTCTATTTCTCCTTGGGTGGTTACCTTGGAAGCTTTAGAGCCATTCAAAACTACTTCTCCTACACAAGATCCTGAAGTTTTAGATTATCTGAAATTTGAAGGAGATAAAAATTACGACATCAATCTTGAAGTATATTTGCAACCTGAAAATGGTGAGCAAAATCTAATTTCTGAAAGTAATTACAAGCATATGTACTGGAATATGACACAGCAATTGGCGCATCATACCGTAAATGGCTGTAATGTAGAAGTTGGGGATTTATACGCTAGCGGAACGATTTCAGGAAGCGATCCAAAATCTTTCGGCTCTATGCTTGAGTTGACATGGAGAGGGCAAAATCCTATCCAATTAAGCAACGGACAGGAAAGAAAATTTATCGACGACAACGATACCGTAACCATGAAAGCTTGGGCTGAAAAAGA
>DKLU01000411.1:0-3572 GCA_002455915.1 Chryseobacterium sp. UBA6632 | reverse complement strand
AAAGCTTGGGCTGAAAAAGACGGTGTGAGAGTAGGTTTTGGTGAAGTTTCAGGTAAAATTATTCCTACAAAATAATTACAATTTTAAACAAATCATAGAGATGCTTCGACTTCGCTCAGCATGACATCGATACAAAAAGCTGTTAAAACATTATTGTTTATTGCAGTTAGTATTAGAAATGTCATGCTGACCCTGTCGAAGCATTTTTTTAAATATATATACTTTTTTAGTATTAAATAAAACATGAAAACAGTAATCCCATCTGAAATAACTCCCGTACAACTTCAGCTTATCATGCAAACTGCCGTTTCACCACGTCCGATTGCATTGGCTTCTACAGTTGATAAAAACGGAACCATTAATTTATCACCGTTCAGTTTTTTCAATATGTTTAGTACAGTTCCTCCGATTTTGATTTTTTCACCATCGAGAAGAGTTCGTGATAACACAACAAAACATACTTTAGAAAACGTTTTGGAAGTTCCGGAAGTAGTGATCGGAACGGTTAATTTCCCGATTGTACAACAAATTTCTTTAGCATCAACAGAATATGAAGATGGCGTTAATGAATTCGTTAAATCCGGTTTAACCATGAAAGACGCTGATTTCGTTCAACCAAAATTAATAGAGGAATGTCCTGTGAATTTCGAATGTAAAGTTTTAGAAGTAAAACCTTTGGGAGATCAGGGCGGCGCCGGAAATTTGGTCATTTGTGAAGTTCAGAAAATTCACATTAGAGAAGAATATTTGAACGAACAAGGAAATCTGGATCAAGCAAAACTGGATATGGTGGCTCGTTTAGGAGGAAATTGGTATTCGAGAAATAATGAAGTAAATCTATTCGAAGTTCCGAAACCATTGGTAACCAAAGGTATCGGTTTCGATCTTCTTCCTGACGAAATTAAACTAAGTAAAATCTTTACAGGAAACGATTTGGGAATGTTAGCGAATGTTGAGGTTTTACCAGTTGGAGAATATCATTCAGACGAAAATATTCATCAGGATGCTCAAAAATTACTTCTAGAAAGCAGAATTGAAGAGGCTTGGAAAGTTTTAATTAAATAATTTATGGCGGGAAGTCAGGAGCGGGAAGATGGAAGTTTTAAAACTGTAAAAAATAGCCAGTATAATTTTTAACCTCCATCTTCAAGCTTCCATCCTCCAGCCATTACTCATTCACAATTTTTTCATTGATAAATTCCACACATTTTTCAACCACTTCGTTTAAGTCTTTCGGCATTTCATTTTCTTCCCAAGGTTCTTTAGCTCCAAAAGTATGATTGGCATTTTCAATGAGATACAATTCAGAATTTGGGTTTAAAATATGAAGATGTTCGGCATTTTTTACACTTACCGATTCATCATTTGTCCCGTGAATAATTAAAACGTGAGCTTTTGCCATTTCCGTGGCTCTTTCAACATCAAAACGATGCTCATCTTTTTCAAAATCTTGATAAAACTGATAATAATGAGGCATTTCCTGCTTCGTCCTTCCATTCACCACATAATAAACACCTGCTTCTTTCCATTTTTCAAAGGCTTCATTTTTTGGAAAACGTTCTAAAGTATCGATACTTGCCAAGGTAATCAACCCATTAATTCTTTCATCTTCATACGTTTTAATGATAGAAATCCCTCCTCCCCGACTGTGACCAATCAAAATTATTTTCTGATCATCAACTTTTTCATCAGCGACAAAATAATCTATCACAGCGCCTAAATCTGACAATTCTTTAGAGTAATTATTATTTCCGAAAGCTTCAAGATCTGCAAAATTGTAAGGATCTTCAACCGTTGTTCCGTTGTGGGAAAAATTAAATGTAACAAAGAAAAATCCGGCTTCTGCAAATTTTTCCGCCATTAAATCCCAAGCTCCCCAATCTTTATAGCCTTTGTAACCATGTACAAAAATGACTAGCGGTAATTTTTCATTGGTTCCCGGATAATAAGCATCTGCGAGGAAATCTCTTGTTTCAGGGTTGGAGATGATGATATTTTGCCTTTTTGTGATTTGCATATCTTTTTGTTTTGTTGATTTTTTATCTCGCGCAGATTACGCAGATCTTTTTAATGCATAAACATCTGCGTAATCCGCTAAATCTGCGAGAGTAATTTTTATAAAAATTTAATTAAAATCTATTTTTCACTTAAAAATACTATAAATAGAAATAAACACAAAGGAAAAACCTTACTTTTGCATCATGTTGGATTTAAGAACGGTAACCGTCATGCGTTACATTCTGCCGCTTCGCGAGGGAGGTTCGCTTCCCGCTTTGGCAGAGGCTGATGATGATTTTAAATATGTTTTGAAATTCCGTGGCGCAGGTCATGGAGTGAAAATGTTGATTTCCGAATTATTAGGTGGAAAAATCACTGAATTATTAGGATTAAAAATTCCGGAACTGGTTTTCATTAATCTTGATGTCGACTTCGGAAGAACGGAAGCAGATGAAGAAATTCAGGATCTGTTGAAAAACTCTGAAGGTTTAAATTTGGGATTGCATTATCTTTCAGAAGCGATCACGTATGATCCAAGCGTGCAGATTGATCCGCTTTTAGCTTCAAAAATCGTTTGGCTGGATGCCTTTATCACCAATATCGACCGTACTTTCAGGAATACCAATATGCTCATGTGGCATAAAGAATTGTGGATTATTGACAACGGAGCGTCTTTCTATTTTCATCATTCTTGGCAGAACTTTGATACGGCGGCAAAAACGCCTTTTAAATATGTAAAAGATCACGTTTTACTTCCAAAAGCTTCAAAACTGGATGAAGCACACAAATTTGCTAAAGAAGTATTGAATGAAAAAGTTTTCAGAGAAATTGTTGATATGATTCCTGAAGACTGGTTGCATTGGAACGACGCGGAAGAATCGCCGGAGGAAATCCGTGACATCTATTTCAACTTTTTGAAAACCAGATTAGAACATTCTGAAATCTTTTTAAACGAAGCCAAAAATGCAAGAGGATAAAATTTACGAATATGCGGTAATCCGCTTGGTTCCGAAGGTTGAGAGAGAAGAATTTTTCAACATCGGATTGGTGATGTTTTCTAAAAGAGAGAAATTTATCAAAGTAGAATTTTATTTATGTCCTGATAAATTTAAACTGATGCACAGCAAACTGGATTACGATGATGTAATTCAAAATCTGGAAAGCTTCAAAAAAATTGCAGAAGGAAAAAAAGATGGCGGTCCTATCGCACAACTCGAAATTCCTGAACGTTTTCGTTGGCTGACGGCAGTTCGAAGTGCTGTTGTGCAGACTTCCAGACCTCATCCTGGAAAATCCAAAGATCTTGAAAAGACGTTTGGTAAACTTTTTGAGGAGTTAGTAAAATAATACTCTTCAAAATAATATTCTATGAAATCATTCAATCGCAATATAATTTACAGGTTTTCTTTAAACCTGTTTTTTGTTTTATGCATCACCTTATTCAATGCTGCTTATTCTCAACCGCCACTTGAGCCGCCAGCTTCTCCAAGCGTCCTCCTGCCTGAAAAAACAGACTTTCAGAAAGATATTCCTTATAAAAATGATGATTCAGGAAAACCTTTACTTTTAGATAT
>DKLU01000351.1 GCA_002455915.1 Chryseobacterium sp. UBA6632 | reverse complement strand
TAGCATTTCCGACAGTTGGCTTGGTGACACTTATATTTTTTATGAAGACAATAGCATCAAGCGAGTTTTTGATTACAACAGCCTAAGCTGCGATGTTACAGAATGGCTGAAGCCAAAACAGATAAGCAAACATAATAAGGATAAACTGATAAAAAAATGTCCGGAATCGTGTAAAGAAAAAATAATGTTGATTTTAGACTATCCTTAACAAAACTGAAACATTATTCATTAAAACACAAAATCCCTACTTCCACTTATTCCAATCTCAACTTAGCAATTTATTTCTTTGTTCTTATCAGTAAAACTAAATTTAAGAACAGCAAAAGAAAATCCAGCGAAACCCAAATTCCTTCTTTAATATTCTCATAATTATAGGCTTCAATCTGTTTTTTAGCCTTATCTGAAAGCCTTATACTCTGATTGATATAATTCTGAACCTCAATAATCTGATCAATATTTTTATTCGGAACCGAATGCTGAGAAAAGTACACCAGATTTTTCTTTCCTAAATATCCCACAATCCAATATTCATCAGATTTATCCATTTTTAAATATTCTATTCTGTAATATTCCGGACGAATTTTTCCGATGTGCTTAGTATCTAAAATTCCATTATTATCTACATCACTTTGATTGATTACGTAAAAATCTAATGGCTGTGGAAGTTTATTAACGACCTGCAAGGCCACCGAATTTTTCACAATTCCTACCGCGCTTTTCTTAATAAACCAATAAGTAAACACAGAAATTGCAAAAACCAACGTCAATACGCGAAATAATTTTGCCCATTTTGCCGCATTTCCTGATTTTACTTTTGATAAAATCAAGGAAAGGACAGATGCCCAAAATATGATGAAAATAATGAATGTCATATTTTACAAAGATACAGATTTCGGGAATGCCAGATTAGTCCACATTCCATTCTTTATAAAACTGGTCGAGGAAATTCAGCATATATTGATGTCTTTCTTCGGCTAATTTTTTTCCTTCCTCAGTATTCATCAAATCTTTTAGCAGCAACAGTTTTTCATAGAAATGATTAATTGTTGTTCCGTTTGATTTTTTGTATTCTTCTTTAGACATATTCAGTTTGGGCTCGATAAAAGGATCATACATCAGATTATTTTTAAAACCTCCAAAATTGAAAGTTCTTGCAATTCCAATCGCACCAATGGCATCAATTCGATCGGCATCCTGAACAATTTGAAGTTCAATCGGCGGATTCACAGGCGCTTCTCCTCTATTTTTAAACGAAATATTTTTGATAACATACAAAACCTGCTCGATAACATTTTCCGGTGCATTCTGACCTTCTAAAAACTCTCTAGAAACCGTTAATGCAATCGTTTCATCACCATTGTGAAATTTCGGATCGGCAATATCATGAAGCAAAGCTGCCAATTCTACAACCTCTTCGTTGCATTTTTCCGTTGCCGCAATTTTTTTCGACAATTTCCAAACTCTTTCAATGTGAAACCAATCGTGTCCTGCTTCTGCACCTTCCAACTTCTCTTTTACAAAATTTACCGTGTTTTCAATTATACTTTTCATTGATCTTTCAATTCATTTAAAATAATACTCCAAAGCTTTTTATTATAACTTCTAAAAAAATTCACATGTCCGATTTCACCTTTCTCAGATTCCGAAGTTTTGATCAATCGATAAGTAGGTTTAAGATTAGGATAAGTATCATTCAACAAACTTTTCACTCCTTTTTCCGTTAACCAAACATCATCTTCAGCCCGAATGACGAATACTTTCTGCGTTAAATTTTTAGAATAATCATCAATTTTCTCCAACAGACTGTTGGTTGATTTCTTGTTTAAAATTAAGGTTCTCCAGTCATATGCGCAATTTTTCGGGAGACTTTCTCCAAGCCCAAACCAATTTCCGGGGAAATAACCTAGCAATGCGGTAGTTAAAGGTTGGGCAATTCCGAAACCGAGATAGGCTTCAATTTTTGTTCTGAATTTTAAATTTCCGACAAACGCATTTTGAGTTCCGACAAAAAAGAATTCATCAAATATCTCAGAATCTTTATTCATTCCTAAAATCAGTGCGCCCACAGAATGACCTACACAATATTTTTGATACTCATTAAAATGAATCTTGATATAATCTGTTAAAGCTTTATAATCTTTCGAGCCCCAAATTCGCATCGAAGCCTTAAAACCCTTCATATTTTTTGGCTTTGAAAGCCCAATTCCGCGGTAATCATAAGTAAGAACAGTAAATCCTTGATCGGCAAAATATTGAGCAAAAGAAAAATAAATTTGTTGCTTCACACCCGTTGCCGAATTAATCAGCAAAATTTTCTGATTGCTTTTTTCAGGCCTAAAAATGTGTGCCGTAAGTAAAATCTGATCTTCATTAGAAAGAATTAGTTTTTCCATATTATAAAAAGAAAAAATCCACTATAAAAGTGGAAATTTTACTTTGTATTTTATATTAAGTTTACAACTTTCGATATGTAGCAAATAGCTTAAAAGAAATCTGAAACTCTCGGAAGTCCCGTTTGAGAACCTTTTTTCTCAGCAACTCTAGATGAAACTTCGTTCCCGAATTTCACACATTCTTCAATAGAATTTTGGTGACATAATGCGACTGCAAAACCAGACGTAAAGGCATCCCCCATTCCCATCTTGTGAACCGTTTTATCACCATCATTTCGGAAATATTTCATTTCTGTTCCATCAAAATAAATCGTAGCATTGGTATCATCACGCAAGAAAACTTTGTTGAAATATTTTTTAAGAACCTCTTCTCTTTGTTCTTCACCGAAAATAATGTGCAATTCGCTACTTTTAGCAATAATAAAATCTACATTTTCAAGCACATATTCACTTAACTTTGCTCCCGGAGAAGCATACAGTCCGATTTTTTTGCCAAATCTTTTGGTTTTTTTAACGGCATATTCTACAACATCCATCGGCGCCTCCAATTGTACTAAAACCAAATCTACTGTGTGAAAATATTTATCCGCTGCTTCTACATGATCTTTGGTTAAATACTGATTGGCAGCCGGTACTACAACAATAGCCGCATCACCACCGGAAGTGGTAACATAAGCCGTTCCTGTAGATTCTTTATCGGTTTCATAAACAAATCCTACGTTTACGTTTTCACTCACCATGTTTCGCATGATCTGCTGTCCCAGAGGATCCATACCAACGCAACCGATGAAATATACACTGGCTCCTAATCTTGCAGCTCCTACAGCCTGATTGGCTCCTTTTCCACCAAAATAGCTGTCTGAATTGTAAGACAAAACCGTTTCGTTTACTGAGGGAAATTTTTCGGTTTCCAAAACCAAATCGATAGAGCAACTGCCTATAACGATGATTTTGGGTTGTTCTGAAGAGAATTTCATTTCCTTACTATTAGTTTTAAATTATTTTTCTGTGTTTGTGTATAAATATAAAAAACGAAATATAGTTTTAAAAAGAATTAACTTTAATTAACTAATTTCTATAAATTCCGTTACAATCTTAATAGGTGAATTATTTTTATCATACGCAATATAACTTGCATAAAAACCTTCGCCATATCCTGTTTCAAAGGCAAAAATAGTTCCAGGATGCGTTTCTGAGGGTTTTAAAAATGCATACTGATCTATCGCTCCTTTTTCATCAAAGAAATGTTCATGGAAAAATTCTTCATAAATTCCCATAAAATCAACTCCTTTGCTTTTATATAATTTTTGTTCTAAGTCATTCAGACTATTCTGAGTATCAACATCCATAAAGCATCCCATCCCGCTTTCCACCGGATACCCGAACACTTCCCCTTCTGCCAGTTCCTTTACATTCTGTCCGGCAGTGGTTGCTAATTTCCATTCTGCAATCTCCGCATTACTGAAAATAATTTCGGCATATGCTACACAATTACTTTCTCTTTCTTTGTGTAATAACACGGAAAAATCTCCTTTAGGAAATTCTGTGGAAAAAGGCTGCATATCACTTGTAATAACAGGATCACAAGTTACCAACTTCCCACTGGAAAGATAGATTTTCCCTACTTCGAAGCTTTCCAATAATGGACTTTCTACGAAGTTTTTTGAGAATAGTTTTTGTATGTTTTCTATATGTTTCATTCTAATTTTAGGCTAAGATTAAGACTAAGGCTGAGCTTAAAACTCAACCTTAACCTCGATCTTTAATTTTATAAACTTTTCAGCTTCTCTTCTAAGATCGCAATCTTATCAAGAGCATCTTTTTGTTTTTTACGCTCAACTTCTACAACTTCCGGTTTTGCGTTGGCAACAAATTTTTCGTTGGAAAGTTTTTTATCAACAGAAATTAAGAATCCTTTTAAATATTTTAATTCTTCTTCTGTTTTTGTTTTTTCCTCTCCTAAATCTAAGTTTTCACTTAAAGGAATTGAAATTTCGGTTGCACCCACCAAGAAAGTAAAGCTTGGTTTATCTGTTTTTGTTCCAAAATGAATTTCTGAAACGTTGGCTAATTTTTTAATAACCGATTCGTTTGCAAATTCTGAAGCGTTGGTATAAATTTCAGCAGCTTCTCTTGGCGAAATACCTTTTGTCTGACGGTAATTCCTAACTCCTGAAATAATTTCAGATGCCGTTTCGAAGTTTTTAATAATATCTTCGCTAAATGCTTCTGCTTTTTTCTGTTGAGCAATCACCAAAGCTTCATCTGCTTTTCTTTCAGCAATCAATTGCCAGATTTCTTCAGATTGGAAAGGTAAGAATGGATGAACCTGCTTCATTAATTCTTCGAAAAGAGCAACCGTTTTGTTATAAACTTCTTTTGAAATTCCTTCACCATAATTTGGCTTGATAGCTTCAAGATAAGAACCACAGAAATCGTCCCAAATCAGTTTATAAATTAAATGTAAAGCATCAGAAATTCTGAACTTTTCAAACTGATCGTTGATTTCAGCAATTGTTTTATTTAATTTATTTTCAAACCATTCAATCGTTTCAGTTTCTGTTGTGTTCGCAGGTTTATCCTCATGATTCCACATATTAATCAAACGGAATGCACTCCAAATTTTCGTCATGAAATTTCTTCCCTGAAGCATTAAATCTTCATCAAAAAGAAGGTCATTTCCAGCTGCAGAACTTAATAAAATTCCTACACGAACTCCATCTGCTCCGTATTTATCCATCAGTTCCAAAGGATCCGGTGAATTTCCTAAAGATTTTGACATCTTTCTTCGCTGCTTATCTCTTACAATTCCTGTGAAATAAACATTTTTGAACGGAACTTCTTTTCTATATTCTAATCCGGCCATGATCATTCTCGCAACCCAGAAGAAAATAATATCCGGACCTGTTACCAAATCAGAAGTTGGGTAATAATAATTGATGTCTTTATTTTCAGGATCGTTTATACCATCGAAAACTGACATTGGCCACAACCATGATGAGAACCATGTATCAAGAGCGTCTTCGTCTTGTTTTAGGTTGTCAATTGTTAGTTGATCGTTGTTAGTTTTTTGTTTTGCAAGTTCTACTGCTTCTCCAATGGTCTCGGCAACTACGAAATCATTTTCTCCGTCACCATAATAATATGCTGGAATTTGTTGTCCCCACCAAAGCTGACGGGAAATATTCCAGTCGCGGATGTTTTCCATCCAGTGTTTGTAGGTATTTTTAAACTTTTCAGGATAAAACTTAACCTCATCATCCATTACAACATCCAAAGCTGGTTTTCCCAATTCAGACATTTTCAAGAACCACTGAACAGAAACTTTAGGCTCGATAACTGCACCTGTTCTTTCCGAAGTTCCAACTTTATTTACATAATCTTCTGCTTTCAACAAAAGATCTTTTTCTTCTAATTCTTTCGCAATTTGCTTTCTTATATCAAATCTGTTTTTTCCGGCGTAATGTAAACCGTAATCATTTAAATTACCATCATCGTCTAAAGCATCAATCATTTGAAGATTATGTTTTTGTCCGATTTCGTAGTCATTGATATCGTGAGCAGGAGTAATTTTCAAAGCACCAGTTCCGAATTCAATATCAACATATTCGTCTTCGATGATAGGAATTACTCTGTCAACGATCGGTACAATTACTTTTTTACCTTTCAAATGAGCATATCTCTCATCATTAGGGTTGATACAAACCGCAGTATCTCCGAAAATCGTTTCAGGACGCGTTGTAGCCACCGAAAGGAACTCTTCAGAACCTTCAATTTTATATTTCAGGAAATATAATTTCCCGTTTTGCTCTTTAAAGATTACTTCTTCATCAGAAATATTGGTTTTCGCTTCCGGATCCCAGTTCACCATTCTGTAGCCACGGTAAATTAATCCTTTATTGTATAAATCAACAAAAGATTTGATAACCTGCTGAGAAAGTTTTGGTTCCATTGTGAAACGGGTTCTGTCCCAATCGCAAGAACACCCTAGTTTTTTCAACTGCTCAAGAATGGTTCCTCCATATTTATCAGTCCAATCCCAAGCGTGTTTTAAGAATTCTTCGCGGGTAATATCAGACTTACTGACCCCTTCAGACTTCAGTTTAGCAACAACTTTCGCTTCAGTAGCAATTGAAGCGTGATCTGTTCCCGGAACCCAACAAGCATTAAAGCCCTGCATTCTTGCACGACGGACCAGAACATCCTGAATGGTATTATTCAGCATATGCCCCATGTGTAAGATCCCCGTAACGTTTGGCGGAGGAATTACAACAGTGTAAGGCGGCTTGTCATTGGGCTCTGAATGGAAGTATTTGTTTTCCAACCAGTAATTGTACCACTTTTGTTCTGTTTCCTGTGGATTGTACTTTTCTGAAATCTGCATAAATTCTATTACTTTAATTTACAATTTGCAAAAATAGTCTAAAGAAAAAAAATTTTAAGTATGAATTAAAATAATTTTTAACTTTGTTTCTCAAAATTTATCTAACAACATATTTAACATTCAAGAATATGAAAAAATTAATCGCAGGAATTGCATTATTCGGAACCTTCGCATTGGCATCTGCACAAACTATTACTTTCGACAAGACTACGTTCGATTATGGAACTGTAAAGCCAAGTTCTGATGGTACAAGATTCTTCACGGTAACAAACACTGGTGATAAGCCTTTGGTACTTTCAAACGTAAAAGCATCTTGCGGATGTACGACTCCTGAATTCAAGACAGATCCTATCATGCCAGGAAAATCTGCTCAGATCAAAGTGGGATACAACACTGCTATCAACGGGCCTTTCAACAAAATGATTGAAGTATTTTCTAATGACCCTGCAAACAGCAGAACAGTTATTTACATCAAAGGAAATGTAGACGCTAACGCTCCTGAAGTTGCTGCTGCACCTGCAACTCCGGTAGATGCTAAAGCTGCTAAGAAGGCTGCTAAAGCTGCAAAAAAAGTAGCTGCTGCAAAGTAAGCTCTACTCAAAAAAATAAAAGAACCGTCTCGCTTGAGGCGGTTTTTTTATTATATTTAGGTGAGTTTAGTTAATGGTTGCTTGTTTTTGGTTGATAGATGACTGCTCAACTTTGAAATTTAGATCTTATTTAAACCAATCTTAATCTTTTAATTAAATAAAATATGAACACCAATTTTTCAGATGATTTCGAGGTAAAAGGAAAATTTTCCATCAAAAAAACTTCTACAAAATATGAAGGAAAACTTACAAAAGAAGAAGGCATACAAATATTAATTCAGGAAAAAGAGAAACTGCGTGAGCTTCAGGAAAGATTGTATGCCGATGGCAGCCAATCTCTTTTGGTTGTGCTTCAGGCGATGGATGCAGCTGGTAAAGACAGCATGATCGAACATGTCTTTGGTGGCGTAAATCCGCAGGGCTGTAATGTAACGAGCTTTAAAACACCCAGCTCAAAGGAATATTCTCACGATTTTCTGTGGAGACATTATTTAGCTTTACCTCAAAAGGGAATGATCGGAATTTTCAACCGTTCGCATTACGAAAGCGTTTTGGTTTGCAAAGTTCATCCTGAATATAACCTCAGCGAAAAAACATGGAAGTCGGTAAAAGATTTTGATAATCAGTTCTGGGAAAACCGATATGAAAGCATTCGTAATTTTGAGAAACATTTAGCTCAAAACGGAACGAAAATTATTAAAATATTCCTCAACGTTTCAAAAGACGAGCAAAAGAAAAGATTGCTAGACAGAATTAAAGAAGACGATAAAAACTGGAAATTTTCTTCAGCAGATCTTCCGGAAAGAGCGTTGTTCGACAAATATATGGAGTGCTATGAAACAGCCATCAACGAAACTTCAAAAGATGAAGCGCCTTGGTACGTACTTCCGGCAGACAATAAATGGTTTGCCAGATTAGCGGCTATTCAAATCATTATTGAAACCTTAGAAAAAATGGATCTTAAATACCCTGAACTTTCAGAAAAAGACAGACTGGGATTACAGGAAGCGAAAAAGCAGCTGGAAAGCGAATAAATTTCATTCATAAAAAAAGCGGAGACCACATTCTCCGCTTTTATACAATAAATAAAATCTTAGCAAAATCACGAGAAAATCTATAAGCCGGATTTTGTACTTCCGAAGAAGTGCCTGTTATTTATCTACATCTTACATTACTGCAAAACTTGAGCTGATTACCCCTCGGCTTTCAGAGCGAGCAACTCCTATTTTCATTACTGAAAAGAACCGATATACTTATCATTGCACCACAAAGAGTTTACCTGGTTTCACTACAGCCGAACTGTACATACTTTCTGTTGCACTTGTCCTACCCTCGCGGGTGACGGATGTTATCCGCTTTGATGCTCTATGGTGTCCGGACTTTCCTACCCTTACCGAAATAAGAATCAACAAGCCGAAATTCTCGTGGCTGCAAAGATAGGAATTTGCGTGAGATAATCGGGGAATTGTGAATTTTACTTCGAAAAGTAAATTGCCAATATATTATAATAGTGAAAATTACTCGCAAGCATCTAATTATTAGTCTTGATAATATAGCTATACGTTTAATTATACTCTATATAAGTATTAATCTTATAACAATTAGTTTTAAATATATTATTTGACGTTTAAAACTACGAAAAATATATTTTAAACATGTCATGATAATATTTAAGCAAATAAGTATTATATTTAAACGTAAAAACACACATTATGGTCTCAAGAAAGTATTTAGAGAAAAGCAAAAATCCTCATCCGCATATTGGGCAGATGATTTTAAAATTTCTTTTTGAAAAGAAAATCACGCAGGCCGATTTGGCAAGACGACTGAATGTAAGTCCATCCACCATGGCCAGCTATTTCAGGCAACCTTCTATACAATTCGGAATTCTTTGGAATATAGGTATTGCTTTGGATCATGATTTTCTTACAGAACTTACCAACTACTACCCTTCTGATTTTATTTTTAATGCTAAATCTAAATTAGTGGAAGAGTTGCGAAATAAAACACAACAGCTTGCTGATTTGGAAAAGGAAATTGCAATTTATAAAAAGGCACTCGGGATAAAGGAGTAAAAAGTTATTGTAAACACAAATCCCACCAATTTCTTCACAAATGCCACAAGGATGTATAAAGTTTGCACACAGTTTGTCTTCCCGTAGGGATCTAGACTAGAATCTTTCCAGTATTTTTTCTAATACTATGCTTAGATCCCTACGGGAAGACCAACACTGTGATAAATTGTATGACGGAAAGCTGTCCGAAATAATGCTGCATTATATTTTTAAGCATCATCCCATTAGCTATTACAGCTTCTTCCTATAAAATAATTCACAATTCCCTCATTCACAATTGACTTATTATTATTATCTTCGTACAACTTATTACACATCTACATTGGCTTCAAAGGAAAAAGAATTTGCGCAGCTTATTAAAGATAATCAGGGACTGATTATTAAGGTTTCGCGTCTTTACACCAATTCTTTGGAGGATGAGGAAGACCTTTTCCAAGAGATTGTTTTACAATTGTGGAGAAGTTATGAATCATTTAAAGGAAATTCTAAAATTTCTACGTGGATGTACCGTGTTGCCTTAAATACAGCCATTACCCTTTTCAGAAAAAAAAGTAAAAGCCTGCCGACGAATGAATTAGACATCAATCATGCTGATTTTATCGAAGATGATGATGAAAAACAACAGCAGGTATCACTTTTGTATACAGTAATAAAGACGCTGCCGAATGTGGAAAGAGCGATTGTAATGATGTATTTGGATGATTTGCCTTACAAGGATATTGCAGAAAACCTCGGAATTACCGAAGTAAATGCGCGTGTGAAAATGAACAGATTAAAGAAAACCCTTAAAGAACAGATGGAAAAATATGCCTGAATTTGATTTAGACAGCTTTAAGAAAACATGGCAGGAGCAACCTGTTCAGCCGAAATACGATCACGCTGAAATACTTCAGATGCTGAATAGAAAATCACGTAATTATGTGAAATATATTTTCTGGATTAGTGTAGCAGAATTCTTATTCTTTTCTGTGTTGGGACTTTTCTATTTTTTCCAGGGCGAAGAATCGAACAGCTTTAAGAAAATTCTGGAAAGATTGGGCGTTCAGAATACTGGAGATGTTGAAAATAATTTCGATCACGCATATTTAGGTATAAAGATTTTGGGTCTTTTAATCACTGCTTATTTTGTTTTAAAATTTTACCAAAATTATCGTAAGATTAAAATTGAAGAAAATCTTAAAGGTCTTATCACGAGAATTATTAAGTTCAAGAAAACCGTTAATGCATTTATTTTAATCAGTATTGTTCTACTTTTGGTCTTTACGCTGATCTTTACAACCTTCATTTTCTATGCATTAAATACACAAAATATACAGCCTAATAATTCGGATGTTATCATCGTAATTGTCGGAATTATTATCAGTACAATTCTTTGTGTATCATTAATTTGGTTGTATTACAGACTGGTTTACGGAATTATCATCCGAAAGCTCGACAGAAATTTAAAACAGCTAAAAGATATCGATTCCCAGGAAATTTAAAGGAAAACGTAATAGTTTTAAGATTTAATCGTAATTTTATTTAACTAAATCTTTCACTATGCCTTTATCTTATGTTTATGGGGCTTCAGATATCCCTTTATTAGGGCAAACCATCGGAGGCAACTTAAAAAATACTGTTGAAAAATATCCCAATCAGGAAGCATTAATATCTGTTCATCAAAATTATAGAGCCACCTATCAGGAATTTTATAATCAAACGACTGCCGTTGCAAAAGCGCTAATTTATTCAGGTGTAAAAGCTGGCGATCGTGTGGGAATCTGGTCTGCTAACCGTTACGAGTGGGTTCTTTTACAATATGCTACTGCAAGAATCGGTGTTATTTTAGTCAATATCAACCCGGCATACAGAACCAGCGAATTGATTTTTGTGATCAATCAGTCGGAAATGTCTCATATTTTCTCTTCATTAAACTTTAAATCCAGCGATTATAAGAAAATGATTGCCGATGCAAGAGAATTTTGCACGACGTTAAAATCTGAAATTTTCTTTGATCACAATTGGGAAGAATTTTTAAACAACGGGCAAGAAATTTCCGATGATATTTTACACAGTTTTGAGGAACACGTTCAGTTTGATGATCCTGTAAACATTCAGTATACATCGGGAACAACGGGTTTTCCTAAAGGCGTTACGCTTTCTCATCACAATATTTTAAACAACGGATATTTTATCGGAGTAAGATTAAAATATACCGAAAAAGACAGAGTTTGTATTCCTGTTCCTTTTTATCATTGCTTCGGAATGGTAATCGGAAATATCTGCTGTACAACGCACGGAGCTTGTATGGTTATTCCGAATGACAGCTTTGATCCTGATATTACGTTAAAAGTGGTTTCAGATGAAAAATGTACATCTTTATACGGAGTTCCGACGATGTTTATCGCTGAATTGGCAGTAAAAGATTTTGATACTTTTGATTTTTCAAGTTTAAGAACGGGCGTTATGGCAGGCTCTGTTTGTCCGCCGGAGATTATGAAAAAGGTTGAAAATTTAATGAACATCAAAGAAATGAGCATCTGCTACGGAATGACGGAAACCTCTCCCGTTTCCACACAAACGATGATTGGGACACCATTTGAAAAGCAGGTAAATACAGTGGGAACCGTTCAGAATCACTTAGAAATAAAAATTATTAATGAAAACGGAAAAATTGTAGAACGCGGCGAACATGGTGAATTGTGTACACGAGGATATTCTGTGATGCTGAAATATTGGAACGATCCTGAAAACACGAAAAAAGTTCTCGACGACGCACGCTGGATGCACACTGGAGACATGGCTGTGATGGATGAAGAAGGTTATATCACGATTTCTGGAAGAATAAAAGATTTGATTATCCGTGGCGGTGAAAATATTTCGCCAAAAGAAATTGAAGATTTTTTATATACTTATCCTAATATTTTGGATGTTCAGATCATCGGGGTTCCGAGTGAAAAATTCGGGGAAGAAGTCATGGCGTGGGTAAAAGTGAGAAAAGGATTTACCATCAATGAAGAAGAACTCTTGGAATATTGCAAAGGTCAAATTGCCCATTATAAAGTCCCAAAGTACTGGAAATTTGTGGATGAATTCCCAATGACGATCTCCGGAAAAGTACGAAAAGTAGAAATGCGTGAAGTGTCGGTAAAAGAATTAGGGTTGGATAAAGTTAAGATTTAAAGTGGTCATTAAACTTTGACAAAGCTGAGCAAAATCTGTCATTTTAACTGGAGATTCTCCCTTGTCAAATAATAGATATTTTTAAACAATAAAAAAGCAGTTCAATTTGAACTGCTTTTCTGTATTTTATAATTCTTTTCTTAATCTCGCTACCGGAATATTCAGCTGTTCACGGTACTTTGCAATCGTTCTTCTCGCGATATTGTATCCCTGCTCTTTCAGAATCACAACAAGAGCATCGTCGGTAAGAGGTTTTCTCTTGTTCTCTTTGCTGATAACTTCCTGCAAGTGGGTTTTAATTTCTTTTGTTGAAACTTCCTCTCCGTCGTCATTCGTTAAACTATCTGAGAATAGATCTTTCAGATAAACAATTCCATTCGGTGTGTCGGCATATTTACTTTTCACAACCCTCGAAATCGTCGAAATATCAAAACCTGTAATATCCGCAACATCTTTCAAAATCATCGGTTTCAAAGATTTTTCGTCACCTGTGATGAAATATTGTTTCTGGAATTTTACAATAGCAGTAATCGTCTGCAATAATGTATTCTGACGCTGATTGATCGCATCTATATACCATTTTGCTGCATCCAGTTTTTGCTTAATAAATAAGGCAGCCTGCTTATGCTCAGAAGAGTTTTTATCGTGAGAATAAGTCGTTAAAATATCCTTGTATTCTTCAGAAACTCTTAAAGTTGGAGCATTTTTGCTATTTAACATAGGAATTACTTGCCCATCTTTCACCTGAATGACAAAATCCGGAATAATTTCCTGATTAATGGTAATCGTCTGTGTATCAAAATTCCCACCAACTTTTGGAGAAAGTTTTGAAATTTCATCTAAAGCATCTTTAAGATCTTCTTCTTCAATA
>DKLU01000265.1:4830-11972 GCA_002455915.1 Chryseobacterium sp. UBA6632 | reverse complement strand
ATTTTTCTCCCCAGTTCAGGGTAAAGATCGGGACGCTTTACATACGCTACAAACGTCTTGATGACTCTTGTTATTTCGCTCATTGTATTTTTTTATATTGCAAAGCTAGGTATTTTATTCAATTAAAGATCGAATAATCAATTCCTTATGGCTATTTTAATCAAATTTTAATCAAATTAAAATTTATTAGTAAAATATTTCATAAATACCATATTTTTAACCAAAAAATAATAACCAATCTAAAATTACGTTACTGTTATTTTATGAATAATCATCATATTTGCAGTAATTAAAACACACTTTTATTTAATGATGACATTCTCAATTCTCATCGCAAACTATAATAATGGCAAATTTTTTAAAAATTGTTATGATTCAATTATTTCTCAAAAATATACCAATTGGGAAGTTATTATTCTCGATGATTGTTCCACAGACAATTCTCTAGAGCTCATTAATGGGCTTATAAAAGATGACAGCAGATTTAAACTATTTGAAAATGAGGTAAACTGCGGAGTTGGTATTACAAAGGCAAAACTGATAGAATTGGCCAATGGAGAAATTTGCGGTTTTGTAGATCCTGATGATGGTATTGCTCCCGATGCACTTCTTTCAAGTATTACTGTTTTTACGAAAAGTAAAGATGTAGTTCTTACCTATTCTAAATTTGTAAAATGTGATGAAAATCTTCAGCCTTTAGAAATTCCCAAGTTGGCAATGCAAGTTCCAAATGGGGATCCGTATTTTTTCAACTGCCCGGTACACATTGTACATTTTGTTTCATTCAGAAAAGATGTTTATTTACAAACAGAAAAGATGAATACAATCATGAGAATTGCCGAAGATCAAGACTTATATCTGAAAATGTATGAGAAGGGAAAGGTAAAATTCATCAATGAAAATAATTATCTTTACAGAACGCACTCCGGAGGGATTTCTCAGAATGAAAACAGGCCAAAATCTCGAGAATACTTTGCACAGGTAATTTTCAATGCGATGAAACGTAGAAAATTAACAACAATTAACGGAAAAAAAGTTCCGGAAATCTACACAAATTCAAAGGAAATTTATAACTTACTGGATTATCAAACCTCAATTTTTTACCGATTTAAAAAGAAATTGAAAATTTTAATCCAAACCGCTTTTAGCTAATAATGAAAAACGATAAAATTAAAGTCCTCTTCAGGCACCGTTCTATGGAAATGGGCGGTGTGGAAAAGGTTGTTTTAAGCATGCTGAATAATCTCAACCGCGAAAAGTTTGAGATGACGTTATGTTTAAATATGAATCAGGGAGAATTGCGAAACGAAATCCCGCCCCACATTCGAAAAGTTTATCTTACTGAAGGAAAGGAAGATTTGTCAAAAAACCCTGTAATTAAAAAAGTTCAGTTAGTTAGAAGAAGATTAAAACTGAAAGAATCTGAAACCAATCCTAAAATCGCAGATAAAATCTTAAAAGATACTTATGATGTTGAAATTGCTCCCACATATGCTGTTTTTGAAGCAGTTTTGAATTCAAGCAATAAAAACTCAAAGAAAATAGGCTGGTTTCACTCCGATGTTACCGTTCCTAAATTCAAACCATTGCTTCCTGCAGTTTTAAGGCAGATTCCTCAGTTTGATTATTTTATTTTTGGATCTCAGCAGACAAAAGATATTTTTGTAAAAACATTTCCTGATGTGAAATTACCTGAAAATGAAGTGATTTTAAATGCAATTCCAATTGATGAGCTACGACAAAAAGCAAACGCATTTAAGCCTGAATTTCCCAACAAACCCGTTTTTGCATCTGTGGCAAGACTGCATTCCAGAAAAGGATTTCATAAATTGATGGATGCTCATGCAAAACTTCTTAAAGAAGGTTTTGATCATCATATTGTTGTGATTGGCGATGGCGAAGAAAAAGAAAACTTAAAAAAACAAGCAGAAAAGTTAGGCGTTACCAAAAGTTTTGAATTTTTAGGATCTTTAATAAATCCTTATCCTTATGTAAAAAATGCCGATTTTTATATTCTTCCTTCAGAATCTGAAGGCTGGCCATTGATTATCGCCGATACTTTGATTCTCCAAAAACCGATCATTGCCACCAATGTTGGAGGAATTCCGGAAATGATTACCCATGAAGAAAATGGCTATCTCATCAATTATGAAACGGATGAAATGTATGAAGCGATGAAAAAATTCATGACTGAACCAGAATTGATTGCTAAAATCAATAAAAATTTAGAAAACATAGATGAACAGTTCGATAATCAAAAGATTTTTGATGCTGTTGAAAATATAATTTTAAAATTGTCTCACAAATGATATTATTATACAGAATTATCCTGAAAATTCGTTCTCTGTATCAGGATCTGGTAAAAAATGCCGCTATAAAAGTTGCCATCCATCAAGGAATGAAAGTTGGCGAAAATTTATATGTTCAGGGAATTCCCAATTTTGGTTCAGAATGTTTTCTGATTGAAATGGGCGATAATGTTACCATCGCAGAAGGTGTTTCATTTATCAATCACGGCGGCGACGGAAGAGTAACCAAAAGAATTGAAAAATATAAAGACGGAAGAACATTTGGAAGAATAAAAATCGGCAACAACACATTTATTGGAAAAGGCGCCGTACTTCTACCCGGAGTTTCTATAGGAAGCAATTGTATTGTAGGTTCAATGAGCGTTGTAAGCTCTTCTGTTCCTGATAATTCAGTGTATGCTGGGGCTCCGGCAAGATTTATTTGCACCATTGAGCAATATGGAGATAAATTGTTAGCAAACAATACGGTTTATCCTTTAGAACTGGAAAAAGACCGTAAAGCATTAGAAGATTACATCAAAAAAAATCTTCCCCACACTTATAAACCTGTAAGAAAATAGATGTCGAAAAAAAAGAAAATTCTCATTCGAATAGGCTCGCTTCGTCACGGTGGCGCGGAAAAAGTACTCGTTACTTTTCTGAAAAACATTTCTCCCGACAAATATGAAGTTGATTTATTAATTAATTTATATTCAGGGATTTATATTAAAGAAGTTCCATCTTGGGTTAATGTTTTTTATTTGCTTAAAGGTGAGATGATTACCACCAACAAACCTCATGAGATTCCGGTGAAGGCTTACAGAGTTCTTTACCAGAAGATGTTTCTTTGGTTTCCGTCATTGCTTTATAAATTTGTCTTAAAGAACAAAAAATATGATGTTGAACTGGCTGCCATTCACGGGATGTATAAAGAAATACTTTCCAGTCCGCAGAAAGATTCAAAAAAAATCATTTGGGTTCAGAATGATATTTTTAATTTAAAAGATTACACTTCCGAGGTTATTCGTGAATTTTTTAAGTTTGATAAAATCCTGGTTATTTCCAACAAGCTTCAGGAAGAAATGCACAAGCTTGCCAAAAATGACAAAGAAAAACAGTCGGTTATTAAAATTTTCAACCCGATTGATAAACAAGATACTCTTCAAAAGGCAAATGTTTCAATTGATGATTATCCTTTTAATAATGATATTCCGACATTTGTAAGCGTGGGAACTGTTTATCCTCAAAAAGGCTACGATAGATTATTAGAAGTTCACAAAAAGCTTTTAGATGAAGGTTTAAAACATCAGTTAATCATTATCGGAGACGGTTATGACCTCAACAATATTCGGGCTTTACTTGAAAAATTAGAACTTCAGGAAACGGCAAAAATGCTGGGCTTCAGAAGCAATCCTTATCCTTATTTGAAAAAGGCAGATTTCTATATTATGTCTTCACGACATGAAGGTTTTCCAACGATTATCGCCGAAGCTTTGCTGTTAAACAAGCCAATTTCTGCAACTGATATTTCAGGAATTAAGGATCTTTTACAAGACGGAAAATTAGGAATTATTACTCCAAATTCAGAAGATGGAATTTATGATGGAATGAAAAAATTTCTAACTGATAAAAGCCTTTCTGAGCATTATAAAAAAGAAATAGAACAAACAGATCTACCTTTTGTCTTGGAAAAATCTGTTAAGCATCTTCAGGAAATAATTGATGCGGTATAAATTGTAAAATACATGTCAAACCATTCTATCATACAAAAAGATTTCTACAGAGAAAGCGGAAAATGGCTTTCGGGTTTCCTGCTTTTATCAAAGTGTATTAATCCGAATCTTCATTTTATTTATGTTTTAAGAAAATCTCAAAAGCATCTAAAAACTCCGGGTTTAAATATTTTCTGGAAGTTTGTTTTGAGGCATTATCAGATCAAATATGGTTATCAGATTTATCCAGAAACAGAAATTGGCGAAGGTTTATATTTAGGGCATTGGGGCGCATTGGTCATTAACCCAAAAGCAAAAGTCGGGAAGAACTGTAATATCGCACAAGGTGTAACCATTGGCCAGCAAAACCGTGGAAAATCTCAAGGTTTTCCTACCATTGAAGACGAAGTGTGGATCGGTACTAATGCGGTTATTGTAGGCGGCATAACCATCGGGAGAAATACTTTGATTGCACCAAACTCTTATGTTAATTTTGATGTTCCGGCAGATTCTGTGGTGATGGGAAATCCTGGAAAAATCTATCCTAAAAGCAATGCTACAGAAGGCTATATCAATAATAAGATTTAAACCGATCTTAAAATAATCAACACATTGAAGCAAATAACTTAAAAATATAAATCAACTTTTAATAAGTTGATTTTTTTGTAAACAATTAAGAATATTTTATGTGTTTGAATATTGTTTTCTACCTGAGAGTTTGTAATTTTATCTTAGAATTTTAAGATGTTTAAATTATCAAAAAGGCAAAATATACGCTTTAATGATAAAAATAAGGTTTAGTATTAATTGATATATATGATTTTAAGCATATTTTAATATTAAATATTGTTAAAAGTGATTAATCTTTCAACAAAAATTATATTTTTGCATTATTGATTTAATCTATTGAATTTAAAAATAATTTAAACGAAATAAATAATTAAACTTTTAAATTATGTCACAATCGTACGAAAGTATTTTTGAAAACAATAGAAAATGGGTAGAATCTAAGGTTGCAGACAACCCTGAATTCTTTCATGAATTAGCTAAAACGCAGACTCCTGATTATTTATACATAGGATGTTCAGACAGCAGAGCGACAGCAGAAGAATTGATGGGTGCCAAACCAGGCGAAGTTTTCGTAACAAGAAATATTGCCAATGTGGTGAATACTTTGGATATGAGTTCAACAGCAGTGATTCAATACGCGGTAGAACATCTGAAAGTGAAACACATTATTGTTTGTGGACATTACAACTGTGGTGGTGTAAAAGCAGCGATGACTCCTCAGGATTTGGGATTATTGAATCCTTGGCTGAGAAATATTCGTGATGTGTACAGATTGCATCAGGCAGAATTAGATTCAATTGAAGATGAAGGAAAACGTTATGACAGGCTTGTTGAGCTCAATGTTCAGGAGCAATGCATCAACGTTATAAAAATGGCCTGTGTACAGGAAAGGTATATTTTAGAAGAATATCCTGTAGTGCACGGCTGGGTTTTTGACCTTAGAACGGGTAAGATCATTGATTTGGAGATCGATTTTGAAAAAATATTGAAAGACATCCAAAAAATCTACAATCTTACAAGCTCAGATTGGGTAATGAGCAGGAAAATAAAATAGTTTTCTGCTCGAAAAAAAGAGTAAAATGAAATTCTGGAGTATTATTACATTATTATTCGTCTTAAACTTCACAGCACTACCAAGTATTGCTGCAGTTTTTGGCTGGAAAATAATACGCACGAATATCATTGTGAATGAGGAAGAACCCCATTCTCACGCAACCTCTTTTGTAGTTTATGAAAAAACACTCCCAAAAACTTTAAGCGTATTCGATTACGTAAAGTTTACGGAGCCAGACCTTACGCATAGGTCTTTTATATTGATAGATGATGATTTTCATCTATCTCCCCTACTCAGCATATTTTCTCCGCCTCCGGAAGCCTAATTTTTAAGTATAGTTAGATTTTTTATCGTATTCATTATCATTTTGATGGTATTGAATCAACGCGTGCTTTAAAAATTAAATTTCCAATCTTTTTATAATGGGTTAATCACAGCTAACCTATTATAATCACAGCATTTTCATATCATGAAAAACACATCATTAATAGGAGGAATAAAGGAGAATTTCCCTTCAGGACTCGTTGTATTCTTAGTAGCGCTTCCTCTTTGTTTAGGAATTGCATTAGCATCAGGAGCACCACCATTGTCAGGTATCATTGCCGGTATCGTGGGTGGTTTGGTAGTAGGAACGATCAGTAATTCGAATATTTCGGTTTCTGGTCCTGCTGCAGGTCTTACGGCGATTGTCTTAACGGCAATCACAGATTTAGGTGCATTCGAACTTTTTCTTTGTGCAGGAATTATTGCGGGGCTTATCCAGTTGGTTTTAGGCTTCCTTCGAGCAGGAAGTATATCTAATTACTTCCCGAATAACGTTATTGAAGGAATGCTTGCCGCCATCGGTATCATTATTATTTTAAAACAAATCCCCCATGCATTGGGATTCGATAAAGACTATGAAGGTCACGAATCCATCTTTGATAACGGCCTTAATTTCAATTATTTTACCGAACTGTTCGGAGCAGTTCATCCTGGAGCCATTATTGTAACCTTGGTTTCGGTAGGAATTCTTTTAGCTTGGGACAAAATCCCGACCCTAAGAAGGATGAAAATGCTTCCTGGAGCTCTTGTAGCCGTAGTTGCAGGTATTTTATTAAATGAAATTTTTAAACTGACAGGAAGCTCTTTAGCAATTAGCCCAAAACATTTAGTTGTTTTGCCTATTCCGCAGTCGTTTGATGATTTCAAAAATCTTGTTACAATGCCCGATTTCAACGGCTTCACCAATCCTAAAGTATGGATCGTAGGGGCAACCATTGCCATTGTAGCTTCTATTGAAACCTTACTTTGTATCGAGGCATCAGACAGATTAGACAGACAAAGAAGAATAACAGATACCAACCTAGAATTAAAAGCTCAGGGAATCGGAAATCTTATCAGTTCATTTATTGGTGGGCTTCCAATGACTTCAGTTGTCGTAAGAAGTTCCGCGAATGCTAATGCAGGTGCTACTTCAAAATTATCAGCGATCATTCATGGAGTTCTCCTATTAATTTGCGTATTATCAATTCCGAT
>DKLU01000265.1:0-4632 GCA_002455915.1 Chryseobacterium sp. UBA6632 | reverse complement strand
GATTCCATTAGCAACATTGGCGGCAGTTTTGCTTTTGGTGGGATATAAATTAGCAAAACCAGCAACATTCAAACATTTCTGGCATTTAGGAAAATTCCAGTTTATTCCGTTTGTGGCGACAGTTGTGGCAGTAGTAGCTACAGATTTATTGAAAGGTGTTGGAATTGGTTTAGCCATTTCCGTTTTCTATATTCTTCAGGGAAATATGAAACGTGCTTATTATTTAAGCCGTGAAAAACTGAACGATGCAGACGGAATTAATATCAAACTGGCTGAGGAAGTTTCATTTTTGAATAAAGCAGCGATTAAAAAAACGCTAAAAAACATAAAAGCAAATTCTAACGTAACCATTGATGCGAGAGGAACATCCTATATTGCGACGGATGTATTGGAAATGATACAGGATTTTGCCAATATCCGCGCTAAAGAAGAAGACATTAATGTGGAACTATTAGGCTTCAAAACTTCATACAGAGACTATGAAAGGGATGAAGACTCTCACATTTTGGTTACCCATAAAAGAGCAATGTAAGCTCATCTCAATAATTTTTTTAACTTTAAAAAAGTAAAATTTAATAATAAACAATAAAAATATGAAAGCACATACGTCTGAAACCCAGTCAACAATTACTCCAGAAAAAGCATTAGAGTTTTTAAAGGAAGGAAACCAAAGATTCGTAAACAATTTAAAGGCAAACAGAGACCTTTTGGAGCAGGTAAACGCGACAAGAGAAGGGCAATGGCCTTTTGCTGTGGTTCTTAGCTGTATCGACAGCCGTACTTCTGCGGAACTGATCTTTGACCAAGGACTGGGAGATGTTTTCAGCATCAGAATTGCAGGAAATTTTGTTAATCAGGATATTTTAGGATCAATGGAATTCGGTTGTAATGTAGCCGGTTCTAAACTGGTTGTTGTTTTAGGACATACAAAATGTGGCGCTCTGAAAGGAGGTCTTGATGCTGCGCAAATCGAAGGTTTAGGAATGGATAATTTGAATCATTTGATTAATCATTTCGATCCTATCATTAAGGAAGTAATCGAAGAAGGTGAAGAGCGTTCGTCTAAAAACAGTTCTTTGTTGGAAAGATTAAACCAACAAAATGTAAAGAGCGCGATCGAAGATATCCGCAAGCAAAGTTCAACACTTAGAAACCTTGAAACTGAAGGTAAAATCAAAATTGTAGGGGCTAACTACGATGTTGAAACGGGTGTTGTAACTTGGTTATAATTAAGAATGTTATAGTTAGATAGATTGGAAATTAAATTTTTAAAAGTACAACTATTGGCCATCGGAATTTTTCGTTGGCCTTTTTTATAATTAGTTGATAGATGATTCTTTTTGGTTGATTGTTTTTAAAACACATATTTTTAATAGAGTTTTAACTAAAAGGCAATTTCAGTACATTTTCAAAATACCTACATTTGATATTCTAAAAATTTACGATTAATCAACTTATGAAAATACAGTTCAAAATATTTCTTTTCGGAATTTTATTTTTTCTAAACGGATTTACAAAAGCTCAGGAAACATCCAAAAAAGCAATTGACACTTTATCTTATCTGAGAAAATTTGAAATGAACAAGGATAAATACATTGGTAAACGTTTCGGATTGCTAATAAAAGATATGGTTCAGATGCAGCCAAAAATGGCAAAATCTACCTTCAATGAAGATGTAAATAATCCGATGACAAGCACCAGTTTCAGGTTTTCTGAAAAAGATTTTGATAACGATAACGACCTTACTTTAATTGTAAAATGGAGAACAGATGATATTCCCACAGGGCCAATTCAGTTTGCGGAAGAAGGAAATAATTACCGCTTCACCGTTGGGCAGAAAAATATGATGGAAAAGAAAATCATAAAAGACATTGCCGTTGTCAGCAAATAATTTGAATTCGGCATAAGAATTTGCCTGGAAGCTGGAAGATCATTAAGTTCCTCATTCTGTAATGATGACAAAAATTCAAAGAAAAAAGGAAGATTTTGATTTTTATAACCTTACATAGCTTCCCTCTTCCAGCCCCGAGCTTCCATCCTCTATAACCTGAAAAAGTATATTATTTAATTTATCGTCGAATTTTATTTCCCATTAAAAGCAGACATTGTATTATTAATTCCAGCAAAAACGAAGGATAAAGAAGCCTTTGTAAACTTTTCAATTCTTTCGGAAAGTTTTTCAGATTCTTCTGCATTCCATGTTCCTAAAACGTAATCAACTTGTCTTCCTTCAGAAAAATCAGCAGAAATTCCGAAACGAAGTCGCGCGTAATTTTGAGTTTGCAATACTTCATTGATATTTTTCAACCCATTATGTCCCGCATCAGAACCTTTTCCTTTTAACCTCAATGTTCCGAAAGGTAATGCCAGATCATCCGTAACAATCAGCACATTTTCCAACGGAATATTTTCTTTCTGCATCCAGTATTTCACGGCATTTCCGGAAAGATTCATATAAGTATCAGGTTTTAAAACCAAGACTCTTCTTCCTTTATATTTTCCGTCTGCCATCCATCCGAAATTGGTGGTATTGAATGAAACTTCTAATGTTTCCGCAATTTTATCGGCAACTTTAAATCCTATATTATGACGTGTATTTTCGTATTCTGCACCTTTGTTTCCTAGGCCAACTATTAAATATTTCATCGAGAAATTTTTTGCAAAATTAAGGCATTAAAAATAAAAAACTCAACCTTCGGAAAGATTGAGTTTAATATTATTTAAAAATTTATTTCTTACAATGGTTTGTAGATATAATTTATTCCGAAACCAACTCTCATATACGTTTGAGGATCGTAAAGGTAATCTGTTGTTAAGAATACCGGGCTCGGAATCGGTGTCATAAGATCTGTAATAGAGATTCTTTTCGGACTGTTTGGTGACAAGATGAAACTTTCTACATCATTTGATTCTGTAGACAATAATCTTGAAATTTTATATCCGAAAGGCAATAACGTAAACGGACTGATCTGTGTATCATAAGAATAATAATCGTATCCGTATTTAGTGACAACTCCACCTCCTACAGGACCATACTCTCTAGTTACTTTAGACACATTATCTCCCTGATATTCATACTTTGTATCTGAATAGTCTGTAAAAACGAAAGGTGTACCAGACGCATCAGGACCATTTTGCATACCAATCGATTCAAGCTTATCCGTAGTAGCGCTATATTTCAGTGTATAAAGTGATTTTGTCTTTTTATAAAGTGTTTGGGGACCAGGTGTTGTAGAAGGCGGCACAGCTGGAGTTCTTTTAAAGAAAGAACGATTTTCAGAGATTGTTACCAATTTCCCTGTTGGTCCATAAGTGAATAATTGAGAGTAAGAAATACTGTCTTTATCTAATTTATCATCACCATCAAGATCCAGGAAGCCCATAAAATCAATTTTGCTGATTTTATCTCCGCTGTAGGCAATATTTGTTACAGAACTACTGTCTGTAAGTACTTTCGTAAGAAGCAACCCGTTATAATGATATTCTGCAAGTGTATCTGCATCCGTAACTTCTCTAAACAGAGCTCTAGGCCCTGTAAGACCGCTATCCGGATTTAAATCGATCAATGAATTTCCGTCTTCATCTATCATTTCTTTACAAGAATGGATAGAAGATAGACCTGCAATGAGTAAAATAAAATAGAAAAGTCGTTTCATTTCCAGGTGTTTGTTTATTTTTCCACAAATATAATTTTTTTTTGAATAAAAAGTATATTTTTATTCATATTATAACGAAAGTATTAATAGAATATTTTTGTTTTAAGCTAAAAAAACAAATTCTTTATCAATATTTTAGATAAAATTTGTTCTAAAAAAACCTGAAGGCAAAAGTCATCAGGTTTTCAAAAATTTGTATATAATTTAAAAGCTTAATAAGGCTGCATTACCGAAGTTGTAAGTACAGATTGCGACATATCAGTATTCAGATACGTATCATTTACCGATCTACCAATTCCCAATGTACCATTATTCAGGTTTCTTTTTGTGCAGGCAACTTTTACAGCATAATTATTTTTTTGAGGCACATTAGTTAACGTAGCATTCAAGTTAAAAATCTTATAAGCCCCGTCTGTACCGATCAAAACATCTGTTCTTACTGCTTTCAATTGATTATCAACAAAGATCCCGCAGGCAAATCCTGTAGAAGAATTTGTGTTAGCCGTTTTCTGCGCAGTCGTCTGGAATGTGAAAAATACTTTATTTGTAGACGAGGTTACAGAGTAGGTATCCTGCGTGCCTGGAAGAACTGTCCATGCACTGGTAATTGTCATATTTTCTTCATAAGGATCTGTAGAGCCATTAGCTCCGCTAAATTGTGCTCCCGTTTTATCAGAGACTGTATTCATAAAAAATACCGACATACTTCCTTGCCCGTCTGCAATTTTGATACTTTTCCAGTCGTTTACTGCCAATGCAGAATTGTTGTGTAAAATTGTTCCGGCGGCTCCGGGAGAACCTTTTACTGTATTAGTACCTCCTGTTCTTAATTCCTTTCTTAATCCTAAATCTCCATTAATATCCAGCATATTAACCGGAGTTCTGGTATTTATTCCCACCTGAGCGGAAATAGCCAATGAAAACAATGATAACGTTATAATAAATATTTTCTTCATGATTTAGTTTAAGATTGTAT
>DKLU01000346.1 GCA_002455915.1 Chryseobacterium sp. UBA6632 | reverse complement strand
TTCCTGTATTAGAGCTGATTACTGAATGGGGAAGAGGAGCTGATAAAATATCAAAAAAAATAATCAAGGATGTCCCTTGATTATTCTGTTATTTCTGGAGTTTCTTCTTTGTTTGGTTCAAAAAAACTGAAACTCACATTTCCGTATTTTCTGGTATCTGTTAGATTCGGATGATCAAATTTCATTCTGCTTTGGTGTTCCACCACAAGAATTCCGTTTTCTTTCAGGTATTTGTTGTTCAAAACTAAAGAGATCAGTTCGTGGTATTTTTTCTCTTCCATTTCGAAAGGAGCATCAGAAAATACGATTTCAAAAGACTTTTTATTTCTGAATTTCTTTAACCAGTCAAACACATCGCCACGCTGCACATTTACTTGTAAATTAAATCCTAATTCAGAAGCGGTGGTGTTTAAAAATGCCGTATGTTTCGGATTCATTTCCACAGAAGTTACATCCTGACAGCCTCTTGAAGCAAATTCAAACGAAATAGAGCCAATTCCTGCAAAAAGATCCAGCACAGAAATCGACTGCATATCGTAAGTGTTTTCTAAAATACTGAACAGCGCTTCTTTTGCAAAATCGGTTGTTGGCCTTACATCAAAATTTTTCGGAGCGGCTATTTTCTTGGCTTTCCATTTGCCTGAGATTATTCTGTACATGTTTTTAGTTGTTAGATTGTAGGTCATAGGTTGCAGGCTAGGAACTAAGACCTATCATCTGTTACCTGCGACCTAGTTTAATATAAAATTTTTATTAGGAAGATTATCAAATACAATTTTCAGATTCTTTACAAATTTTTGTAATTCTGAAATAAAGGTTTCATTTTCAGTGGTTTCTCCGTAAGCGAAAAAGTTGGTTTCATTAATTCCGAAACCTATTTTACTTAAAGTAAACATCACAAAATAAAGAAAATCAACCTCGGAGTTGATGTCCAGATTGTTATATAAGATAATTTTTTGATTGTCGATGGCGAAAAACTCACATTGATTATGATAAAGATTAATGTGAATTTCCTTATTATTCTTATTATTGATAGAATTTAAAAACTTTTCACCTGAGAAATTAAAATGAACTGGAATCGCCAATTCTTTTATTTTCTTGTAAAAATCTTTTGGAAAAGTGTAATAAAACTGAATTTTAAACTTCTTATTTACCGAAAGCATTAATTCTTCATTCTCTTTATCCACAGGTGCATTAAAAGAGATTAAATCAAAACCAGCTTCATGCTCCGAAAAACCTTCAGGCATTAGCGTAAAATGATTTAAAGCAGAAATCACAGAAATTTCATCGAATCTCTGTTTAATTAAAACTTCTTCTAATTGATTAGAAATAAAATTTTCCGGCGTTTCTTCGTCTACAAAGTAAGATTTTTCCTCCAAAACGTTTTTGTTCTTTACGATTTGGTAGATTAATCCGTCTTTGGTAAAAAGTAAATTAAGTACGTTCATATTTCAATTCCTGCAAATTTAGTGAAATTCTACCATTACCGCACCCGATTGATGGTGAAGTATTTCCTTATTATAAAAATCGAGATTGGTCTGGCTTTCCAAAACATCCAAAACCATTCTTTGTAGCGTTCCGTCACCAATTCCGTGAACGATTTCCAGTCTTTTCAAATTATTTTTCCTACAAAAAGCCATCACTTCCAGTAATTTTTCTTTCTGAATGAATAATCTTTCAAAACTATCATAGTCACTCGGATTTTTAACTAAATTATGAAAATGAAGATCTAAAACCAAATGATTTTTATGATGTTTTTTAGAAATTAGTTTTTTAGGTTCTGCTTTTTTGACGACTTTAATATTTTCGTAAAAATCAACGTTTTTAGGAACAAGTTTCTCTTTGGGATATTGATGGGTGAAGCCATATTCATCTTTAAAAACCACAATATTTCCCTTCGTGGAAGTTACAATGCCTTCCAGATCTTCATCAACTACAGAAACTTTATCGCCAATCTTCATCATTAATTCTTTGGTCCCAATTCAATTATTTCCAAATCTTTTATCTCGGTATCGTCTACCACAAATCGCATCATTGTTCTTACTTTGTGCCATCCCTGTTTTCCGCAAGCGCCAGGATTTAAGTGTAAGAGATTGTTTTTTTGATCGTACATCGCTTTCAGAATATGAGAATGTCCTGAAATAAAAAGCTTCGGAGCTTTTTCGGCAATTTCATCTTTAGCCAGCGGAGTATATTTTCCGGGATAACCACCGATATGAATCATTAAAACTTCAAGGTTTTCACAAAAAAAACGATTCACTTCCGGAAATTCCGAACGTATTTTCGGGCTGTCGATATTTCCGTAAACACCTTTTAATGGTTTAATTTTTTCAAGCTGTTCAATCACGTCCATATTTCCAAAATCTCCGCAATGCCAAACTTCATCGGCTTGCATGGCATAGTCTAAAATTCTGTCATCAATATAAGAATGAGAGTCGGAAAGAAGAAGGATGTTTGTCATTATTGAAAAATTCTCTGCAAATTTATGAAACTAATTAGTTTTTATAAAATTTCAACTACAAAGTAATTTGATAAATCCTTGATTCCTCTTCCCAAGGATGATAGCCCTGTCCGATATATTGGTAACCATATTTTTCATACAAACCAATATGATCGGTACATAGATTCAGATATTTAAATCCTGCATTTTTTGCATCTTCTTCTGCTTTCTTTAAAAGCAATGAGCTGTAATTATTTCCGCGATGTTTTTCATCAATAAATAAAGCACAAATCCAAGGATAAAGGTCTATTCTGCTGATAAAATCATTGGTAATTAATCCGGCACAGCCAATAATTTCACTGTCTTTTTCCAAGAGATACCATTGGGGTAAAGATTGTTCTGCTCCTATCGCATGAGTAATCGAATCTTCATACATTTTCGGATATACTTCCGACCAGCTTTCCTGAAAGTATTGTATCGCTTTATCTTTATATTCGGGGTTGTGTCTTATCGAAATAATTTTCATTTGAATGTTTATTTTTCGGGTTAAAATTCAAATTTAATTAATAAATGCGGAATTGATTAACTTTGAGAAAATTTAAAAAATATGAAGAAGAAACTTTCTTTTTTCCTTTTTCTTTTAACGGTGGGGGTTGCCAACGCACAGGTTGAAGAGAAAAAGCTGGACGACCTGGTTCAAAATACCTTAAAAACGTTTGACGTTCCGGGAATGTCTGTCGGAATTATCAAAGACGGAAAAGTTATTTATTCTAAAGGATTTGGCGTTCGTTCGTTAACCACAAAACAACCGATGGACGATAATACTTTGGTTGGGATTGCTTCCAATTCTAAAGGTTTTACGTGTACGGCTTTGGCGATTTTGGCAGATGAAGGAAAACTGGATTGGGATGATAAAGTTTCAAAATATATTCCTGAATTTCAAATGTATGATCCGTATGTTTCCCAAAATGTGACGATCAAAGACTTGGTGACGCACAGAGCAGGTTTAGGTTTAGGACAGGGCGATTTGATGTTTTTTCCTGAAGGTGGAAATCTGACGGTGAATGATATTGTACATAACGTAAGATATCTGAAGCCTGAAAATCCTTTCAGAACGACTTTGGATTATAATAATATCATGTTTATTGTTGCCGGAGAAGTGATTCACAGAGTTTCTGGATTAAGCTGGGCTGAATTTATTGAACAGAGAATTATGAAACCTGTTGGCATGACTTCAAGTTTTGGAAGTTACAACAGAGCAAAAGCAATTACCAATAAAATTGATGCGCACGCACCGGTAGACGGAAAAGCAATCGCCGTTCCTCACGATTGGAATGAAACGGGAAATGCAGCCGGAGGAATTATGAGTAACATCAAAGACATGACGACGTGGGCAGAATGTCTGATGAATAATTTTACAACCAAAGACGGTAAAAAATTGGTTTCAGATAAAAATGTTCAACAGCTTTGGAGTTTACAGATTCCTGATAAAGTGGCGGCTAAAAATCCTTATGACACGAGTTTTTATGGGTATGGAATGGGTTGGTTTTTAAGTGATGTTAAAGGTCACAAGCAGATTCAGCATACAGGCGGATTGATCGGTACGGTGACTCAGTTTACCTTGATTCCTGATCTTAAATTAGGTATTGTGGTACTGACTAATCAACAGTCGGGTGCAGCTTTCAACACCATTACAAACACGGTAAAAGATTCTTATCTTGGAGTGGCAGACAGAAACTGGTTGAAAACTTACGGCGAGAGAATGAAAAAAGTGGATGAACTTTATGATAAACAGAAAAAAGAAGCTTTTGCTAAATCTGAAGCCTTTAAAAAAGAGAAAAATCTTCATCCAAAATCTGAACAATTCGTTGGAACTTACAATGATGTTTGGTTTGGAGATGTAGATATTGCTCAACAAGGAAATATATACAGACTTTCATGCAAAAATTCTCCAAGGTTAAAAGGTGAATTATTACCTTTTTCAAATAATTCTTTTATCATCAAATGGGACGACAGAAGCTATGATGCCGATTCTTATATCATTTTCAGTTACGATGAAAACGGAAAAGCACAATCTGCGAAATTAAAAGCAATTTCTGATGTTACCGATTTCAGTTTTGATTTTGATGATTTAGATTTAAAAAGAAAATAAAAATCAAAGCTTCAACTTTTGTTGGAGCTTTTTTTTATTTAAATCTGTCAAAGAGATAATCTAGATCTTTCCGGGATCATAAAAGAACAGTAGTTTCTTTTTAGCACCATCAAACTCAGACCAAGAATTGCAGTCGATCTCAAAACCGGCAACACCGCAAGTCGGGAAGTGAAAAATATCTTCCGAAATAGAATTGGCGAAATTGGAAATTCCGTTATTGTGTGAGAAAAATGCAACCGATTCGTGGCTGTCGTCTAAATCATAAATTACTGATTCAAAATTGCTTTCCGAGGGATTGTAAAGTTTCTCATCCGTAATAATATTGATATGATAGGTCTGATTAAAAATTCTGCACGTATTCAGCGCTCGAACCGCCGGGCTCGATACAAAAGAATCTATGGAAACATTATTTGTTTTCATAAATCGGGACATATGCATGGCTTCTTCTAATCCCTTGTCTGCCAATGGTCTGTCGAAGTCCTCCGTTTCTTCCGGCCAGTCGCTTTTTGCATGTCTTACGAGGATGAGTTTCTTCATATTTTCGTTTTTGGAAAATTAAAATTATAAAAAAAATAACGGAATAAAACATGATTTATAAAAAAAACTGTGTTTGGAATAAAATCATTAAAATTTACTAAATTTGCAAACTTATGGGACAGATCCTTGCAATAGATTATGGAAAGGCTCGTTGTGGCATTGCTGCGACGGATGATATGCAGATTATAGCGAGTGGTCTGGATACGGTACAAACTCCTTTACTAGTTGATTTTTTGAAAAAATATTTCGGCGAAAATAAGGTAGATGAAGTCGTAATCGGGCTTCCTGTAGATTTGAAAGGAAATATTTCAGAAGTAGAAACAGACATTTTAAAGTTTATAGAAATTTTTCAAAAAGAATTTCCGATTGTAAAAGTGAATCGTCTGGATGAAAGATTTACCTCGAAAATGGCTTCGTTTTTTATTTCCCAAAGTGGAAAAAGTAAAAAACAGAGACAGGAAAAGGGATTAATAGATAAAGTAAGTGCAACCATCATATTGCAGAATTTTTTAGAACAAAGAACAAGATGATTTTACCGATAAGAGCCTTTGGGGATTCAGTTTTAAGAAAAGTAGGGAAGGATATTGATAAAGATTATCCGGCGCTACAAGAGTTGATAGACAATATGTTTGAAACGATGTACAGTGCAAACGGTATAGGGCTGGCTGCACCGCAAATCGGGTTAGACATTCGTTTATTCGTGATAGACGTTACTCCTTTAGCAGACGATGAGGATTATGAAGATATTAAGGATGAATTGGCTGCATTTAAAAAAGTTTTCATCAATGCGCAGATTTTAGAAGAATCTGGCGAAGAATGGAAGTTTAATGAAGGTTGTCTTTCTATTCCGGATGTAAGAGAAGATGTGAAAAGAAAGGAAACAATCGTGATCGAATATTATGACGAAAATTTTGTAAAACATACAGAAACTTTTTCCGATATTAGAGCCCGCGTAATTCAGCATGAATATGATCATATTGAAGGGATTTTATTTACCGACCATCTAAGTGCTTTAAAGAAGAAATTGGTGAAAGGTAAATTATCAAAAATCACTCAGGGAGACGTAAGCATCAATTACAAAATGAGATTTCCAAAATAGTTTTGAATAATTAAAAAAGAAAAATAAAAGCGCAAAAAGTTTCAGACTGAGCGAGTCGAAGTACTGAAAGCCGATTGCAGAATTTACAAAAAATAAAATTATGCTGTTAGAAAAAATAATTTCAATTTCTGGAAAACCAGGACTTTTCAAATTAGTTTCTCAATTAAGAAACGGATTTATTATTGAAGATGTTACTACAAAGAAAAAAGTAAGCATTGGAAACTCTAGCCAAGTAAGTTTGCTAGATAATATCGCGATGTTTACATTCGATAAAGAAGTTCCTTTGTTCGAAGTTTTTGAAAATATTGCTAAGAACAACGATTACAAAGAAGCTATTGCTCACAAATCTAGTGATGCTGAATTGAAAGAATTCATGTTAGCTTCTCTTCCAAATTATGATACAGAAAGAGTTTACGCTTCTGATATCAAAAAATTGGCTCAGTGGTACAATATTCTTCACAAAGCGGGATACATCACTCCTGAAAGCTTCGTAAAAGCAGAGCCTGAAACATTAGAAGGTGCGCCAGCTGAAGAAGTAAGCTTAGAAACTGAAGCTCCTAAAAAAGTTGCTCCAAAAGCAGACAAGCCAGCAACGCCGAAAGTAAAAGCGACTTCAGCTCCGAAATCAGCTCCAAAAACGACTCAGTCTAAAAAAGGATAATTCTTTTTTGAACTAAAAATATCAACCTCGTCAGAAATGATGAGGTTTTTTGTTTTCAGACTTAAACCGACATAGGAAAATGGAGCGTTAAGAAAATTAGAATTTAGTCGGTTAAGAAATTCCCACGGTTTGAGCGCGAGACAATTTTTTTACGAAGGACTTATGCTTAATTCGCGTGAGTTTTGGGGATTTTAGGTTTGAATTTTAATTTTTAGCGGAAGATTCCAAGTCTTGAATTTTTCGTTCTTTTGTTTCAAGACAAAAGAACATTCACAAAGATTTCCCGTAAATTTGTATCACTTTGAATTTTCAATTTATGAATACCAAACAGGAAAAACTAGAAGCCTTCGGAAGATTATTGGATATTATGGATGATTTGCGTGAGAAATGTCCGTGGGATCAGAAGCAAACGTTAGAATCGCTTCGTCATTTGACGCTAGAGGAAACCTACGAGCTTTCGGATGCTATTTTGCAAAATGATTTACAGGAAATAAAAAAAGAACTAGGAGATGTTTTGCTTCATTTGGTTTTTTATGCTAAAATAGGTTCAGAAAAGGAGAGTTTTGATATAGCAGATGTCATAAATTCTTTAAATGAAAAACTGATTTTCCGTCATCCACATATTTACGGTGATACCGAAGTAAAAGACGAAGAAGAAGTAAAGCAGAACTGGGAAAAATTAAAATTAAAAGAAGGAAATAAGTCTATTTTGGGCGGAGTTCCGAAAAGTCTGCCGAGTTTGGTAAAAGCCTATAGAATTCAGGATAAAGTGAAAGGAATTGGTTTTGAATTTCATGATGCTGAAGATGCCTGGAAAAAAGTAGATGAAGAAATTCAAGAGTTTCACGCGGAAACAGATTTGGATAAAAAAGAACAGGAATTGGGCGATGTCTTTTTCTCGTTGATCAATTATGCAAGAATTTCAGGAATTAACCCGGATTCTGCGTTGGAAAGAACCAATTTGAAATTCATTTCAAGATTCCAGAAATTGGAACAGCTTGCAGCTGAGGCAGATTTACAATTAGGAGAAATGACTTTGGAAGAAATGGATGTTTTGTGGGAAAAAGCGAAGCGTTTACAATAAAAAATGAAGGTACAAAATCCCATATATCATCGGTTTCAATATTTATTGGAATTCAAACAGACAGAAAGGAAATGGCATTTTCCTGTTCTTGCTGCGTTGTGTATCGGAAGTTGTTTATTCATCGGCTATTTCTTAGGAAAACCCAATTACGGAAGCATTTCCAGTTTGGGAGCATTAACGATTTTGTATCTAACATCAGCACCAATTACACAGAGAATGATTCATTTGGCAATTTGTGCTTTAGGAATGGTTTTTTCGTTTACCATAAGTCTGTTCTTTGGTTTTAATGTCTACTTTTCGGCATTATCAGTGGGAATTGTTGCATTTCTGGCTCATTTTATTTCGTCTTATTTTACAATTCCGCCGCCGGGAAATTTTTTCTTTATCATGGTTGCGGCAATGGCGAGTACCTTTCCATTTGATTTAGAAATGATTCCTATAAGAGTAGGACTGGTGGCAATGGGAGCTATTTTATCCTGTTCTTTTGCTTTTATCTATTCTGTTTTTGTTGAAAAAAGTAAAAAGGTAAGCATTCCACGAAGATCGTTTAATAAGAGGAGATATACCAGGTTTGTAGAAAGTTCAATTATCGGAATTTTCATGGCTTTGACTTTAATCATCGGTCATGTTTTGAAGTTCAATAATAGCTATTGGATTTCTATTGCAGCGATTGCCATTATTCAGGGACGAAATTTTGAACATGTGCGACAACGAAATATGCACAGAATTTTAGGAACTTTTATCGGAATAGGTTTTGCATGGCTCATTCTGCTATTTGATCCCGAAAAGATTGTGATGATCGTTATTATCACGATTTTACAATTTATCATTGAATTGATGGTAGTGAGAAATTATGGTTTGGCGGTGATTTTCATTACTCCCTTAACTATTCTTTTAGCAGAAACAGGAAGTGAAATTCATCATAATGTAGAACATTTAATGCACGCCAGATTGCTGGACACGATCATCGGAAGTCTGATTGGTTTGGCGGCAGGGTTTTTCCTTCACCATCAGC
>DKLU01000345.1 GCA_002455915.1 Chryseobacterium sp. UBA6632 | reverse complement strand
ACCCTGAGCTTGTCGAAGGGAACAAAAACAAAGTTTATCCTAGAAGCATTAAGATTAAAATATAAAATGAACAATTTAGAAACATATCAAAATTTTTACTTCGTTGGAATCGGAGGTATCGGAATGAGTGCTTTGGCGCGTTATTTCCATGCTTCGGGCAAAAAAGTTTTGGGCTACGATAAAACCAACACCAAATTGACGACGGCTTTGATGAATGAGGGAATTGATATTGTTTTTGAAGATGTTATTGATGAAAGAATAACTTCGCTTCAGAAGGAAAATACATTGGTAATTTATACTCCTGCGATCAAGGTTTTAGGGATTTTAGATTATTTTAATGACAATCAGTTTGAAGTTTTAAAAAGAGCAAAGGTTCTAGGTTTAATTACAGAAAATACAGGTTGTATTGCTGTTGCCGGAACTCATGGAAAGACAACAACTTCTACTCTAGTTTCGCACTTGTGCAAAGAAGCAGATTTGCCTTTCTCATGTTTTTTAGGTGGAATTTCTGAGAATTTTAAATCGAATTTTCTTTATAACGGTTCTCAATATTCTGTGGTAGAAGCAGATGAATATGATAGAAGTTTTCTTAACCTTTCTCCGGATTGGGCAGTGGTAACTTCCACAGATGCAGATCATTTGGATATTTATGGAGATAAAAGCCATATTGAAGAAGGTTTCAGACAATTTGCAGCTTTAGTTCCAAATGACAAACAGCTTTTTGTAAGAAAAGGAATCGAAATCGGAAGACCTCATATCACGTATGCAGTAAATGAAATCGCTGATTATTACGCAGATAACCTAAGAATGGAAGGCGATCAAAATTATTTTGATTTCCATACTCCAACAGAAACCATTAAAGATTTTGTTTGGGATGTTCCCGGAATTCATAACGTTGAAAATGCGACGGTTGCGTTGGCAATCTTAAATAATTTAGGCGTTGATTTCGAAACCTTAAAAAAAGCAATTGCAAATTTTAAAGGAATTAAAAGAAGATATACCAAGCACAGATACGAAAACGGTAAAATTTATATTGACGATTACGCGCATCATCCAACGGAAATCAATGCGGTAATGAGTTCCATCCGAACGTTTTACCCTGAAAAGAAATTATTGGTGATTTTTCAACCTCATCTTTTTAGCAGAACGAGAGATTTTGCAGACGGATTTGCAGAAAGTTTGAGCCAGGCTGACGAATTGATTTTGCTTGATATTTATCCGGCAAGAGAACTTCAGGAAAATTTTGAAGGAATTACTTCGAATTGGTTGCTGGAAAAGGTTAAGTTAGATAAAAAGGAAGTTTCAACATTAAGTGAAGCTTTCGATAAAATAAAAGAAAAAGATTTTGATATCATTCTTACAGTAGGTGCAGGAAATATAGATACGCTGTATGATCCTATTTGTGAGTGGATTGGAAAAATTAATTAAAATAAATTTAACGCGACAAGCGCAAAGAAATTTTTTCAAAAACCTATTAAATTTCGTTCGCAAGGGCGTTTCACTCAGCAAATGATAGCGGAAAATATCATTTTAAGAGTAATTAAAAACACACCAATGACAGAAAATGAAATATCAAAAATAGTTTTTGATGCAGGAATGAAGGTGCATCGTAAACTTGGAATCGGGCTCTATGAAAATGTTTATGAACAATGCTTAATTCACGAATTGAAAAACAGTGGGCTTAGCATTGAGAATCAAAAAGACATCAGCATTAATTATGAGGGTTTGATTGTCGATAAAGCATTTAGAGTTGATTTATTAATTGAAAATAAAGTGATTATAGAAATAAAAGCAGTTCCGGAAATTAATAAATATCATTTCTTTCAGCTTCTTAATTATTTAAGAGTCACTGAAATGAAATTAGGAATGATTTTAAATTTTCATTCCACCTTATTTAAAGACGGAGTAAAAAGAGCAGTAAACAAATTACAAAACGAAAATTGTAAAAATATTTTCAGTTATCATTTGCTGAGTGAAACGCCCTTGCGAACAAAAAAATAAGACATAAGAATTTAAAGAAAAACCTTGAGACCATAGCGTTAAAAAGCTTAAAAAACAAAATGAAAAATAAATACAGAATATTAAAAATTGCCATCACAGTAATCATCCTTGGGTTTCTGTTGAGTTTCTCTTTGAAGAAATTCAATGGTCAGACGATTACGGACAATAAAATTTCTGTAAAAATGAATGAGAAGACACCCGTTTATTTTGTTGATGAAAAAGACATTCGCGAGATTGTAAAAAAAGAAAATCCGTCGGGAAAAGTTGGAGATATTGATATTCCTGCACTGGAAAAGAAAATAAATGCGCTTCCGGCTGTTGACAGTGCCAATGTTTATTTAAATTTAAATGGAAAATTGAATTTAGATATTAAGCAGAGAGTTCCTGTTTTCAGATTAAATTATCATGGGAAAGATTTCTATGTAGATGAAAAAGGAATTGAATTTCCGATCTCGAAAACATATTCTCATCCTTGCATGCTCGTGACAGGAAATGTGAAAAAAGATGAATACCCGAAATTGGCAGAGTTAGTTGAAAAAATTGATAAAGATGATTTCAGCAAAAAATATTTCATCGGAATTTCAAAAGATAAAGATGATTATAACCTTCTGACGAGCGAAGGAAATTATAAAGTAGAAATCGGCGATTTAGATAATATTGATTTTAAAGTAAGAGGTTTCAAAACATTTGTAGAGAAATACCTGGTGTATCAGGATCCTCAAAAATACAATATGGTTTCGGTGAAATATCAAAATCAGATTGTAACCACTCTAAATCCTTATTTTAAAGAAAATGACAGTATTTTAAAGGCTGGAAATAAAGAACTGGCAAAAGTTCCTACTCCAACCGCTGTAAAGAAAACAACCGAGACCAAAAAAGAAACTAAAAAACCAAGCTCTACTTCGGCAAAACCGAAGGAAAGTATAAAACCAAAAACTAAGCCCAAACCCAAGGAAACCCAAAAAACCGAGAAGAAGCCCACGGCCACAAAACCGAAGACTAAAGCAAAAGTAAAGATCGAATAATCAGAAAGAGTCCCGAAGGGACGATTTAAGGCAGAATAGGATGCAATCCTATTTTAGTCGATATAAAAATGAATAAAAAAATCAAATCGATATAAAAAATGGAAAATCAAGAGTATTCAGTAGGTCTGGACATTGGGACAACAAAGATTGTCGCCATTGTCGGAAGGAGGAATGCACACGGGAAAATAGAAGTTCTCGGTGTTGGTAAGGCCAAAAGTCTTGGGGTTCATAAAGGGATTGTGAATAATATTTCGCAAACCATTAATTCAATCAAAGCAGCTGTGTCTGAAGCACAGTCAAGTGCTGGCGTTCCTATCCGCAAAGTTACGGTGGGAATTGCAGGAAAACATATTCGTTCTCTACAGCACTCTGATTATATTATGCGTGAACATCCGGATAAGTTCATTACCGATGACGACATTGAAGCGTTAAAAGATCAGGTAAAAAAGCTGGTCATGCTTCCTGGTGAAGAAATCATCCACGTACTTCCTCAGGAGTATAAGGTAGATTCGGAAGGTGAAATTCAGGAGCCTGTAGGAATGCACGGGAAACGTTTGGAAGCTAATTTCCACGTTGTTGTAGGGCAAATGGGAAGCATCCGGAACATAGCAAGATGCGTTCGTGAAGCAGGTCTGGAAATGGAAGCTCTTACCCTGGAACCTTTAGCATCATCTGAAGCTGTACTTACAAAAGAAGAAAAAGAAGCCGGAGTGGCCATTGTAGACATTGGTGGTGGTACTACGGATATTGCTATATTCAAAGATAATATTATTCGTCATACGTGTGTGATCCCCTACGGAGGTGGAATTATCACGGAAGACATTAAAGAAGGCTGTTCAATTATAGAAAAACATGCAGAACAACTGAAGGTAAAATTCGGTTCTGCAGTTCCTGAGCTTGAAAAAGACAGTACATACGTTACCATTCCTGGACTTCATGGAAGACCTGATAAGGAGATTTCGTTAAAAACTTTAGCACAGATTATCAATGCTAGAGTGGAAGAAATTCTTGAAATGGTAAATACAGAATTAAAAGCTTACGGTGCGTTTGAGCAAAAGAAAAAACTGATTGCAGGAATTGTTTTGACGGGTGGTGGTTCTAATCTGAAGCATCTTCGTCAGCTGGCCAATTATACAACAGGTTTCGACAG
>DKLU01000344.1 GCA_002455915.1 Chryseobacterium sp. UBA6632 | reverse complement strand
AATATAATCTTCTCCATACATCGAATCTTTATATAAAGATAATATTTTTTAAATAATATTTATATTTGCAGAAACACAAACAGTAAAATGATGAAATCCAATCTATTTTCCTTTCATGGAAGAATAAAACGTTCGGAATATATCGTTTCCATAATGCTCAACCTATGTTTCGGAATTCCTTTACAACTCGTCTACGGAATGACAGACAATCTTGCAGTACACATTATTTTATTCTTATTAAGGCTTATACTATTGCTTTTTATGCTTGCTCAGGGTGCAAAAAGATGTCACGATTTGGGAAATAGCGGCTGGTTTCAGCTTATTCCGTTTTACCCTATTTGGATTATGATTGCGGATAGTGATTATGGTTCGAATGAATACGGATCGAACCCGAAAGGCAATGGTGGCTATGGTTCATTCAACGATAAAAGATAGTAAAACGTAAATATTCTTATCCTCAATATAGATTATTATTAATACTTTGACATCATACTCTTTGGTAAAGAATATTCATTATGTACTTGTGTGCATTGCAATCATCATCACCATTGCTATTGTAATAAAATAATGTTGATTTTAAATAGAAAAGCCCTGTGAATTTCACTAGGCTTCCGTTTTTATTTTTCTGAAAGTTTTTTAAGATTATCAAGACCTTCGCCGTAAGATTTTCCCATTTGGTAATCCATCATGGGGCGCATGAGTTTCATCCAAGTTTCCTGTTCGGTATCCATACTCCAAGTTACTTTTGTGGAACTCCCTTCTGTGGTTAAAATAATTTCTGAAGTTGCCTGTCCTTCGAAAGGTCTCATAAAAGTCATTTCTGTTTTTTGTTTTTCATTTGCAACCAATTCTTTGATTTCTTGGCAGCCAGCTCCAGCATCATCATTTTTACTGTCCCAGCAATACTTATCGCCTACTTGACCAGGATTTCCGGTGTAGTCAATTTTCATTGCAGGATCGAGTTTCATCCACGGGTTCCATTCGTTAAAAGCTTTCATTGAGCCTACTTGTTGCCACACTTTATCTTTCGGAGCATTAATCACAATCGATTTTTCATAATGATAAGTTTTACCGAAAGCCAGCATGGCCACAATACCATATACAATAATGAAGAAAAGAATTATCCCGATGATTTTTAAGAATGTTTTCATAGTTTAAATATTTAGGGTTTATTTTAATTTTAAAAGCTAATCAACTTTGTCAAAGTTTAAATCTTTGACAAAGTTCTTTACAACCTATTGTCAAAATTAGCCATTCCCCCACCATTCCAACTTCGCATATGACAAGATTATTAAAGATAAACAATTTTGTCACAACTTTTCAGTCGGGCATTATTTTTGCGCCATCACCTCACGAATCAACTATGATTCCTTACATTTACAATAATTAAAAAACGAAAAATGAATATTTTAACAGAAAATTTTAATACACCATATCATTCCGCGCCGTTCACTTCTATTAAAAATGAAGATTATCTTCCCGCTTTTCAAGAATTAATTAAAAAATCAGAGGAAGAGATCGACGCAATTGTCAACAATTCTGAAGAACCAACTTTTGAAAATGTGATTGAAGCTTTGGCATATTCCGGAGAACAGCTTGATAAGGTTTCTAATATATTTTTCAATTTAAATTCTGCTGAAACGAGCGACGAATTACAACAAATTGCTCAGGAAGTTTCGCCGATTTTAACGGAATATTCTTCAAAAATTTCTCAAAACGAAGCACTTTTCAATAAAATTAAAAAAGTTTACGATGAAAAAGAAAAATACAACCTGAACGAAGAACAGCAAATGCTTTTGAATGAAACTTACAAAGGTTTTGTAAGAAGCGGTGCATTATTAAATGAAGAAGACAAAGAAAAATTAAAGAAAATCAGTATGGATTTATCTTTAAAGTCGCTTCAATTTGGGCAAAACGTGTTGGCTTCAACGAATAATTATTTTAAACATATCACCAATAAAGAAGATTTGGTAGGAATTCCGGAAGCTATTTTGGAACAATATGCCGAAGAAGCAAAAGAAAGAAATCTGGAAGGCTGGGTTGTGACTTTGCAATATCCAAGCTATATTCCGTTCATGACTTACGCTGAAAACCGTGAATTGAGAAAGGAAATTGCATTGGCAAACGGTAAAAAATCTTTCGACGGAGGTGAATTTGATAATCAGAATTTAATTAAAGAACTTTTAAATTTAAAACAACAAAAAGCAGAATTATTAGGTTACACGAATTACGCGGATTACGTTCTGGAAGAAAGAATGGCAAAATCTCCAACGAAAGTCATTGATTTTTTGAATGAACTTTTAATTAAAGCAAAACCTTACGCAGATAAAGAAATCGAAGAATTAAAATTTTTAGCAAAAGCCGACGGAATCGAGGAAATACAAGCTTACGATCATGCTTTTTATGCAGAAAAACTCCGTAAAGCAAAATATGATTTGAATGATGAAGAATTAAAACCTTATTTTCCATTAGAGCAAGTTCAGGATGCTGTTTTCGGATTATCAAACAAACTTTTCGGATTGACTTTTGAGGAAAGAAATGATATTCCAAAATACCACGAAGACGTAAAAGTTTACGAAGTTTTTGAGGCAGGAAGCGGGAAGTCGGAAGATGGAAGTAACAATCCTGAAAAAACTTTCAAAGCTTTACTTTATGTAGATTATTTTCCGAGAAAAGGTAAGAGAGCCGGAGCCTGGATGACGAGCTATAAAAGCCAGTATCAAAAGGACGGAGAAAATTCTCGTCCGCATATTTCTATCGTTTGTAATTTCAGCAAGCCGACGAAAGATACACCGAGTTTATTGACGTTTCAGGAAGTGACGACTTTGTTTCATGAATTTGGTCACGCTCTTCACGGAATGTTGGCAAATACGCAATATCCTACCCTTTCCGGAACTTCTGTGAAATGGGATTTTGTGGAATTACCTTCTCAATTTTTGGAGAATTTCTGCTACGAACCTGAATTCTTAAAAACTTTCGCCAAACATTACAAAACAGGTGAAATTTTACCGGACGAAAAAATTGAAAAAATCGCTCAGTCGAAAAACTTTATGGAAGGTTATCAGACGTTGAGACAGCTTGGTTTTGGACTGCTAGATATGAATTATCATACTAAAGTTGCAGAGTTGGAGAGTAAAAGTGTGAAAGAGTTTGAGGATAACTATACGAAAGCTACGCAATTGTACCCTACAAATCCTGAAACAGCGATGAGTCCTAGTTTTTCGCATATTTTCCAAGGTGGATATTCTGCGGGATATTATTCTTATAAATGGGCGGAAGTTCTGGATGCAGACGCGTTCCAATATTTTAAAGAAAACGGAATTTTCAATCCTGAAATTGCTGCAAAATATAAGGTTCTTCTTTCTTCCGGTGGTACAAAAGATCCGATGGAATTGTATAAAAATTTCAGAGGAAGCGAGCCGAAAGTGGAGAGTTTGTTGAAGAGAGCGTTTGGATAACAAATAAAACATTGAAACCATTAAGTTTGATCTTAATGGTTTTTTATTTAATAGAGATTAATTTTCAGATAAACATAAAATACAGTTGATGTATAATAAGAAATACATCCATCAAATTGTCTTTGTAAAATATAAAAATAAGATCTGAAATTGATGAAAATTGTACTTTTAAATTATGAAATACCTTCTCACCCATCAGGAAACCGAAAGACTTCTTTTTCGAAAACTTGAAAATTCCGATTTTGATCATTGGCTTGAATTATTTGAAGATGAACATACCACCAAAATGCTCGGAATGGAAAATTTTAAAACACCAAAAGAACGTTGTGAAAAATGGTTTGAATGGACTTTTCATCGGTATGAAAATAATCTCGGCGGGCAAAATGTATTGATTTCGAAAGAAACTCAGCAATTGATCGGGCAATGCGGATTATTGGTACGCGAAGTAGAAAATAAATTTGAACTGGAAATCGCTTACTCTATTCTTCCTGAATTTCGGGGTCAAGGTTTTGCGATTGAAGCAGCTACAAAATGTAAAGATTTTGCTTTTGAAAATAATCTACATAATCGGTTGGTTTCTATTATTATTCCAGAAAATAAAGATTCAAAAAATGTTGCGTTAAAAAATGGAATGGCCTTTAAAAGATCAATTGATTATTCCGGAAAAGTGATGGATTTATTTCAAATAGATAAACAAGATTGGGAAAATTTGAATTAATTTGTACTTTAATAAAAATCAATCCGGGAATTTAGACGATGAACACGATAACAAAAAGATTAGAAAACATAAAAAAACTCCAAGCCAAAAGGTTGGAAAACGAAGATTATTGGGATGAAATCAATGAACTGATGCTGACAGAATTAAAAGATATTCTGACTATTGAACCACAAAATACTTCTGCTTTAATCAATTTGGGTGCTGTTTTATCTGATTCTGGTGAAAATGAAAATGCTTTGGCGGTTCTAAAAATGGCAGTAGATTTGGGTTCGGAAGATAAAAATCTGTATATCAATCTCGCCATTGTCATGATCGATTTGGGAATGCACGCGGAAGAATACCATGAATATTTAGAGATTTCTGAAAATTTTAGTGAAGATCCGCTGACTTTTAAAGCTTATTTTGATCCTCAATCGCATTAAAATAAAAAAACTACAAATATGTTATTAGCCATCTTATTACCCTTTTTATCATTCATCGTTCGCGGAAAAATTTTCACGGGAATTCTTTGTCTTATTTTACAAATTACGTTGATCGGTTGGGCTCCGGCAGCGATTTGGGCAGCATTATCACTGAATAACGAAAGAGCAGAAAAGAGAAACAAACAGTTAATCAGAGCTATGCGCGAAAATAAAAAGTAACATTTTATAACAAATATATACCAATCCTTTAAGAAATTAAAGGATTTTTTATTTCCATCAATCACAATTAAAAACTAAGCTTTGAAAAAATTTACGATACTTTCATCCACTCTACTTTTACTTTCAGCAACTTCTTTTTTTAGCCAAAACCTGTCGAAAAAAATTGAAGCTACCATTGACAGCATTATTTCAACTGAATTTAAAGATAACAATGCGCCGGGCGGTGCTTTTATGGTAACTTTAAAAGGAAAACCTGTCTATAAAAAAGCATTTGGAAAAGCCAATCTCGAACTGAATGTTGATATGAATCCGGATAGTGTATTTCAAATCGGTTCTATGACCAAACAATTCACTGCCATTGCTATTTTTACAGTTGGAGGAACAAGCCAAACTGAAGGTAACCGATCCAGTTTCAAAATATGTAAAAGATTATCCTAACGGAGATAAAATCACGATTCAGCATCTGCTAACCCATACTTCGGGAATTAAAGATTTTACCAAAATGAAATCGATTTCCACAATTGCTCAAAAAGAAATGAAACCCGAAATAATGGTCGATTTTTTCAAAAACGAGCCTGTAGATTTCCTTCCTGGTGAAAAATTTGATTATAATAATTCAGGGTATGTTTTGTTAGGCTATATTATTGAGCTTGTTTCAGGAGATACTTACGAAAATTTTATTCAGAAAAATATTTTCGATAAAGCAGGAATGACGCATTCTTATTATGCGACCGACCGCCAGATTATTCCCAAAAGAGCGTATGGTTATCACAAAAAAGAGCATGGATATGTAAATAAAACGATCATTAATTTCAGCGTTCCATTTTCGTCTGGCTCCCTAATGTCAACGGTTGATGATATGCTGAAATGGCAAAATGCTTTAAATCAAAATACTTTATTGAGTTTGAAAGAATCTCAGAAAGCCTTTCAAAAATATCAATTAAATTCCGGGGAGGAAATTACTTATGGTTACGGTTGGCATCTTAAAGAGATCAACGGAATTCCCGACAGAGAGCACGGCGGAAGCATTTTTGGCTTTAAAAGTATGGCCGTTTATATCCCGAGTAAAGATATTTACGTGATAGGATTCAGCAATTGTGATTGCCACTTACCTACCGAAATTACGAGAAATATAGCTAAAATAGTTGTAAAAAAATTTCAAATAAACATTTAAATTTTAGTGGTATTATTTTAACGCAAAGTTTTAATTTAACTATAAAATATTCAAGTGAGCCAAGGAGCATCAACAAGTTGATTGGATGAAGTATTTTTTCAAGCTTCGCGGAGCAAATTCATTTGTCTTTGTCTTTTAAAAATCATTAGAAAGCAATAAAATCTTTGCGTTAAAAAAAGCATTACATATTTCACAATTTAAAAAAGAAACCAAAACTGTAATATAAATTAAACTTTATTTCCTAAAAATTTAATTGAAAATTTGGTGACAAAAATTAAACTTTTTACATTTGCATAACTAGCTATATAATAAACTATAGAACAATGAATGTTTTTGATAAAACCGGGAAAATGGCTTTAGGAAGCAGAATGAGAGTTTTAACTGCAAAAATGACTGACGATGCGGCTAAAATTTATGAGATGTATAATGTGGAAGGGTTTGTTCCGAAATGGTTTCCGGTCTATTTTTTACTTTCCGAAGAAGGAGAAAAAACGATCACTGAAATTGCTGAAGAAATCGGGCATTCTCAACCTTCCGTGACGAAAATTGTAAAGGAAATGACGAAGGAGGGATTTATTGACGACAGTATTCAGTCGGCGGACAAGCGCAGAAATGTGGTTGCTCTTTCGGAAAAAGGAATGGCGCTTTCAGATAAAATCAAAATCCAGTGTCAGGATATCGACAATGCTGTGGAATTGATGCTGAATGAAGCTTCACACAATCTTTGGGAAGCCATTAAAGAATGGGAACATCTTCTGGAGAAAAAATCTTTGTTTAAAAGGGTTCAGGATCAAAAGAAAACCCGCGAAAGCAAAGAAGTTGAAATAGTAGAATACGAAGAAAAATATCAGCAGGCATTTAAAGATCTGAATGAAGAATGGATATCGACTTATTTTGAAATGGAAGAAGCCGATTACAAAGCGCTGGACCATCCGAAGGAATATATTCTTGATAAAGGCGGAAAAATTTTGGTCGCGCTTTATCAAAATGAGCCTGTCGGTGTTTGTGCATTAATTAAAATGAATGATCCCAAATATGATTTTGAAATGGCAAAAATGGCCGTTTCTCCGAAGGTTCAGGGAAAAAGTATTGGCTGGCTTTTGGGCCAGGCGGTTGCAAAAAAGGCAAAAGAAATGGGCGGTTCTACCCTATATCTTGAAAGTAATACCATACTGAAACCCGCGATTAATCTCTATTATAAATTAGGTTTTGAGAAAGTGGCGGGCAATCCCTCACCTTACAAACGTGCCAATATTCACATGGTTTTAGATTTAAAAGATTAAAAATTCTAATAAAAAAAAGATATTAGAACTCGGAAACAAATCCTTGTTCTAATATCAAATCTAAATCTATTAATAATTCCTTTATAAGTAAGTTTTACTTTTTGATAAAAGTTTTGGTTAGAGAATTTTTATTTCCATTGATTTTAATGAAATAAATTCCGTTTGGATAATTTTCGATATTCAGTTTTTCATTATAATTTCCGTTCAAAGAATTCATCTTTTTAGAAGTTAAGATTGAACCTTTTGCATCGATAATTTCAACTTTCAATTCCTTTTCATCTGATTTATATCGTACATTGATATCGTGAGAGGCAGGATTTGGAAACAATTCAAAATCATTATTTTTTAATTTCATGTCATTCGCGCTCAAAACATTCCCTTGACAAACCGGAATTCTGTTGACTCCATCAATTCCCCAAGAAGCCTGAACCGGAATACAAAGCCAGTTCAACACCGTTGGAAAGTGATCCGTTTCTCTTGTTGTTGATAAATAATTGAAGATCTTAAAGTTGTTTGTTGTTGCAAAATCTCTTGTCGGAGAACCTGTAACTGCAGCATTATTTGCATTTACGCTTGAATCTACCAATGTATTTCCGGAAGTTTCATCACATTTCCAATTCGCTAATAATTGATTGTAATAAGGATGCGAAGACGTAATATCCTGATTGGCCCAATTCACGATCACATCATTCGGAAGCGCAGTTTTCCAAACTCTGATGTCTTTGTAAGAAGCTGTCAGATTTTGTCCGTACACATTTGTCCCGTCTTGATTAATCGTTAAAGGAAGTCCGGAATCTATATTTCCAATAATGTTCATTTTAGCAAAAGTTACGGGTACGCCATCTTCATACATCGTCACAAGCCCGTCTCTGTCGAAGCTTACGGCAATATGTTTCCACTGATTGGTTTCTGCTTTTCCACCTACCAGGTCTATTCTGTTCACTCCGTCACCAATATTCATTTTAAAAGTCTGCCCAGAATATCCTGAAATCACAAAACCTTTGTTTTTACCATTTGCCCAATTTTTATTGCTGATCATCACCGGATCGCTGGAATAATTGGCATTCGGTTTTACCCAAAATTCAATGGTAAAATCTTGAGTGGCTCCAAAATTAAAAGGTATTTGATTCGCAGGTTTTGCATAAGTACCCGCAGGAAAATTCAATTGATTGGAAGTTTTATTCGATTCAACAATTGTTTTGCTAATCTGCTGAGGGGTAAAATTTGGGTTGGAATATACCGTGAAAATATCTCTTTCAGAGAGGCTTCCACCTCCGTGAGAAGTGTCTGTCGCTCCGTGATCTGTCGTTAAAACCACCATCCAGTCTTCATTATTATAAGTCGCGCGGTTTTTCATAGCGGCAACAATTTCTCCGATGTAAGCATCTGTGGTTTCAATCGAAGAAACATATTGCGAAGTATTAGAATTAAATCCGTAAGAGTGCCCCGCGTGGTCAACATCATCAAAATCAATAAACAAAATATCCGGATTATCACTTTGTAAAGCGCTGACAGCAGCATTTTTTACGGCCAAATCTGTTCCGTAATTTGTTTTTACATCTGCATTCTGAACAATTTCATCATTAATAGGATTCCAATGTGCCAAAGAAATCGTTCTTAAATTTGAATTGTACGTTTCCGCTCTCGTCAAGAAATCAGGATAGTTCGCATAATTCGGATTGGTAAAATTATTATCCTGAACATTATGTTTTGTATGCCAAACACCTGTTAACATCGTGCTCCAGCCATTTCCGCTCCAAGTTGTTGCCGCGCAAAGTCCGTCGAGAGAATAAATAGACTGATTGATCAGATTGTGGATGTTGGGTGTGTTTGAAGATATCATCACATCTGCCCTGCAACCATCGATACCGATGAAAAGAACTTTTTTGGTTTGCGCCATTAAAGAACAGCCAACCAGAACAGCCATTGAAAATAGTTTTGTTTTCATAAATAGATTGTTTTTAGAAAAGAGAAAGTTTACAAATAGTAATTTTATTTTTTAATAATTGTAAAATTAATTTACTATTTGTAAAATTCCATGAACTGAATATTAATTAATTGATAATTAAATTTTTACAGGGCTACTAACAATATTCTGTACGAAAGAACTTTGTCAAAGTTTAAAATCTTTGACAAAGTTGGTGAAAGTCTAGTAAATAAAAAGAAGCTTACTAAATAACTGAATTTGAAAGAATTAGTTAAATAAAGTTTCAGCTTCAGAAATAGTTTTCAAAATATAATCGGGATGTGATTTTTCCAGTTCAGATTGCTTTTGAGCGCCTGATAGAACGGCAATTGTAAGCCCGCAACCCGCATTTTTGCCTTCCTCAATATCAATTACGGAATCGCCTGCTTTTAAAACCAATTCAGGTTTACTAATATTAAACTTTTTCATCGCCAACAAAATCATTTCCGGACTCGGGCGGCTTTCTGACACGTCATTTGCGGTAATCAATGCATCGAAATGAATGTTTTCTTTCCATTGTAATTTATCTAAAAGCTGTTGCGCGATTTCGGAAGTATAACCAGTGTTCAAAACCACTTTCTTATTTTTAGATCTCATATTCAACAGGAAATTTTCAACACCATTGATCGGTTTTACATCTAAATTTTGATAGGCTTCTTTTAATTCATCTGAAAAGTTTTCAAAAATGGCGTGCGCATCGTCTTCATTTCCACCAATTTCTTTTAATAAACTTGTGATAGCTTCAAGTTTTTCCATTCCGGCACAGACTGATAAAACTTTGTCTAACGTGACATTATAACCATAATCATTCACAGAGTTCATCACCGTTTTGTACACCACATTGTCTTCATCTATCGTAGTTCCGGCCATATCCAGAACCAATAATTCTATATTTTTCATTCTAATTTTTATGCGTAAATTTTGTCTATATTAAATTTTGAAAAGCCAGCGCTTCCTGTCATTCCTTTCCCTCCGATTCCTGTGATAATGTGGATATTTGGAGAAGGATTGTACTCGAAAATGTCTTTCGATTTGCATTGAGAATACACTCCAAACCAACGTCTTTGGATCTCATAAGTCGGCAAATCAATAATCTTTTTAGCTTCTTCAATCATGAATTCATCAATATCCATATTTAAATCAAAACCAAGATCATCGGCATTTTTTGCATCGGCATATTCGTGAGAATCTCCCAAAATAATCGAACCATCCAGAGCCTGTTTAAATAAAATATGAATCCCAAATTTCTTTTCAAACGAGTTTTTATCTTCCAATTCTTTAATTTTCTGGAAAGACGGACACTCACCAAACGACTCATATCTTCTGATGGAAAGTCCCGTTAAAATATTTCCTTGTAAAGAATAAATTCCCTGTGGTTTCGTCTGAAGCATTTGAAGCTTACTTACTTCTAAATCACTTTCGTTAAATACTTTTGGATACAACGTTTTGAACTCATGTCCGCCACAAATAATCAGTTTTGAAGCATGAAACTCTATCCCTTCTGAAGTTACTGCGATACATTTTTGATCGTCTTCATTCGTTTCAACAACCGTTGTATTATAGAAAATCTGCAATCCGAATTTTTCCTGTAAAAGTTGGTGAAGCTTCACAATCATTTCCGCTGAATCCACCGACAATTCCTGAGGAAAAAATAATCCGCCTTTGCAATAATCCGAACGAAGTCCGTCATATTTCTGAACGCACTCATTTTTAGACAAAAGGACAGATTCATAATCATTATTTTTATTGATTTCAAAAAGTTCCTCGATCAATTGCAATTCTTCATCGTTGGAAGCAATGTAAACCGAACCGTTTTTTCTGATCGTTAAATCCGTTTGAGCATGCAGTTCATTATATATTTCCAGACTTTCGCGTCCGAAGTTTTGCCATTTCAGATCCATGCCGGAAGGAACAACCTGCCCGAAATTTCTCACCGTTGCGCCTTGAGGAACAGAATTTCTTTCCAGCAAAGCAACTTTTAGATTTTTCTTCAACGCATGGTAAGCATGGAATGTCCCAAGAATTCCGCCTCCCACAACGATTAAATCAAATTTTGTTGTCATTTTTTACTATAAATTTAAATTTTTCGACGTATCGAAATTGATATATTGATTAGATTTTGAATTGAAATTAGAATTCAGTTTTGCCTTCTTTCTAAACGATAAAAAGGCAATGATTGAGATAATTAAAACAATCGCTACAATAATGTAATTCTGATGAATATAAAAATTAAGCCATGACGTTTTTGCCGATCCGAAGTTTTTATAAAGAAGAATTAAAACGCTTCCTAAATAGCCAAAAGAATCAACAACGTAAATCAAAAATCCTACATTTCCTTTGATATCAAAAGCCGCGATCATTCGGTCAAAATAAATTCCGTTGAAAGGAATATAGCAGATATACATCCCAAAACCGGACAAAACCATCCAATAAAACGGAGAAATTGAACCATTTTGAAATAAATACGTGGAAAAACCAACCGTCAGAATTCCTGCGAAAAGAATGTAATGATAATATTTAAAGGCTTTTTTATTGTTTTTAACCTTTACCATAAAACTTAAAATTAGTAACACCATAACCGCAATCGGAATTTCCGTTAAAGTGAAAATCGACGAATCGAATTGATAATGTAAACCATCCCAGATTTCACGATTAAAATTATCCCTGAAATCTCTCAAAATAGTTAAACTTACATACAGAAGCACAATACAAAGAACAGGAACAAAAAACTGTTTTATTAGTTCTTTTCTTTCCGTTTTATTCAACGGTTGTCTTTTATTTTTCGATAAAATATCTTCTTTCGAAGGCTGAGGAATTTTTTCTAATAAAAACCCGAAAAACAATAACGGAATAATAAAAATCAAACCTGTAGAAAACGGCATCCAGAATTCTGAAATATTGAAGGTATCCATTAAAAATTTTCCGACAGACTTTGTAAATCCTGAAGAAACTACAAAGCTTGAACATAAAAATAATCCGATGATTTCCGTGGTTTTTCGACCTTCAATATAAGAGAAAACAATTCCCCAAATCATTCCCAACGGAATTCCGTTAATGAACATCAACGCAATATTATAAGGCGCCGGAACCGCCGCAAATCCTAATAAAGCCAATTCTGCAATGGCTATGAAAAAGAATAAATAAAAAATTCTTTTCTCCGGTTTCAGTTCGGAGATGAATTTTATTCCGATGAATTTTGAAATAAAATATCCTACCGCCTGAGCAATAATGATTAAAATTTTATAATCAACTCCAAAGTAAGCAAGCCCTTCAAAAGAAGCTACTGTAAATGGTTTTCTAAACCCATACATGCAAAAGTAGACACCAAAAGCAGCGAATGCCGCCTTCAGTGTTACTAATGATTTTTTGTTAATGGATTTCATCATTTTATATTGTGTTAGTTTAAAAATTCAACTTGATCCCAAGATTGCATCTTACTCCATAATATTCAACCTGTTCCGGACGCGTTTCGTCTTTTCCGAAGTGGTAGATCAAAGGTTTGTTCAAAATATTATTCACGTCAGCATACAGCATCAAATGTTTTGTAAACTGATAAGATCCTCCGAAATCCAGACTTGCGTATTTACCATAATAAGAATCATTTAAATCTTCTTCGGCATATTCCACCGCGTATTTTCCTTTATAATTGTAAGCCAATCTTGCATTAAATCCTTTCTTTTCAAAGAAAAGCTGAATATTATACAGTTCTTTCGCCTGATAAGGAAGCTTAACGGTTCTTCCGCTTGGTTTTTCCATTTTAGAATCCATGAAAGTGGCGTTCAACTGCGTTCCGAAATATTGAAGAAAACCGGGTAAGAAGTCAAATCTTTTGGTAATTCCTAATTCAATACCGCCGAGCCAAGCCGCTTTTCCGTTGTTTGGAGCGGTAAATTGTACGCCGTTCATTCCGTTATAATTTCCGATAAAAGAATCCTGGAAAATTGGATCTGTAATTGATTTATAGAAAACTCCACCACTCAAAATCCCTACATTTGAGAAATAATATTCTCCCATCAAATCGAAGTTTAAAGAATAGGTCGGATTCAAATTCGGATTTCCACCTTTGAATTCATTGTCTGCTTCAATATAAGTTCCACCCGGCGTTAAGTCTCCAAAATTTGGTCTTGAAAATGTTCTTGTCGCAGCAAAACGTAAATTCGTTTTGTCATTCAAAGCATATTTTACGTGGATCATTGGTAAAACTGCTAAATAATTTTTAGTATTTTCAACCGGAGTCAACACATTATCAATCACATTATAGCCTTTCACTTTTGTATGCGTGTTTGACAATCTGATTCCACCTAAAATGGTGATTTTTTCATTCAGTTTATAGGTTCCCATTCCGTAGGCATCGGCGTGTTTTTCAAAAACATCGAAGTTTCTTCCCAACGCTTTGTTGTATTCCAACGCTTCAGAATCGGTAGGATTGATTTTTAAATTTCCATTATTTTGAGACCAGAACTGATTCATTCCTCCCGTTGACAAAACCGGTCCGAACGTATTTCCGATGTGAGCATTCATTTCACTCAAATATTTTGATCCGTTCGCCTGAGCCGTGATGTATTGCGACATATCCGATAAAAGTGGCGCGGTTCCGTTTGTCCAATTGTAGAAAATATCTGAAAATCTGGCATTTCTTTCTTTGTCACGATATTTAAAACCATATTTCAAGGTTAAATTATCCGAAACATTGATTTCATGATTGAAAGCCGCCACAATTTTATCTTTTTCTTCTACAAAAACTTTGTAAAATTCAAGGTCGGTAAATCTCATCTGCGAAGCATCCATTTTGAAATTCGGGTCGCTGTAAAAACCGAATAACTGATCTGCATTTTTGTAGTCTAATTTTCCGCCATCTGCTTTCCAATAAGCCCTCGGGCCATTTCCGTGATCTGAAATATAATCAGGATTAATACCAACTCCGGACTGCGTATATTTTATGACATAATAAGAATTGTTGGCTTTATCAGGAATATTTCCATACTTAAAACGATTATCATAATACGATAAATCCCAGTCTATTTTTCCGTTATTTAAATTGTGAATTCCGCCTAATGAAATGGAAGTCAGTTCCGTAATTAAAAGATTATGAATGTTTTGCAGTTCAACTCTTGCCGTATTATTTGCCGAACTGAATTTATCAAATCGAACTCTGTGTTTGTAATGCGTTTCATCATCCGAAAGTGTTCCGTACATTCCTTTTAAATACAACGTACTCTTCGGCGACAAAACATATTCGAAAGCGGTATTAATTCCCGCTGTTTCTCTAACTCCATTATAATCACGAAGTTCCAGCCTAAAAACGCCTTCATCACCACTTCTTCTCGCCTCGAAATTATCCGTCGACCAGTTTCTGATAAAGTGTGCAAAATTGATCAAATAACCGAACTTTTTATCTTTCGTTCTTCCGCCATACATCAATCCTATATTATAAACACCTTTGTCGGCTTTTGCATTATAGCCGCTTCCCAATGTAGCTTTAAACTCCGTTTTCATCGGTGGAGTTTTGGTGATAAAATTCACGCCACCTCCGATTCCATCGGCTTCCATGTCGGGTGTAAAAGATTTATTGACATGAACATATGAAATCAATTCGGTTGGAAAAAAGTCGAATGCAGTTGCTCTCGAAGTCGTTTCTTCTTCTGCGGTTGGAAGTCGGTTTCCGTTGATCGTGGTTGATGCCCAAAACGGTGGAAGCCCTCTCAGAGAAACAAATCTTCCTTCGCCCTGATCTCTTTCGATTGAAACGCCCTGAACTCTTTGAACGGATTCGGCAGCATTTCTGTCTGGTAATTTCCCGATTCCGTCCGAAGCGATAACATTGGAAATATTGACTGCGTTTTTTTGAAGGTTCAAAGCTTTTGCTTCCGTATTTCTCAAACTTCCGGTCACCACAACTTCATCAATGCTTTTTTGTTTTTGAGATAATTTTAAAACTCCCAAATCTACTGTTTGCCCAGATTTTACATCAACATTAATATCTGAAGTTTCGTATCCTATATAGCTGATTTGTAGATTGTATTGACCTTCTTTAATATCATTGATGGTGAATTTTCCTTCAACATCCGTCACAACATTTTTCGATGAACCTTTTATTTTGATCGACGCGCTAGGAAGTGGTTGGCTGTCATCGAGAACAGTTCCTATAATTAATTGCTTTTGCGCTGAAGCAAATACGATCAGGCACATAAAAACAAGGGTAAGTAATTTTTCGGTTATTGTTTTCATCTTTACATATATTAAATTTTTATTGCAAATCAAATCAATAATTTTAATATATGTAATTATTTTATGTTAAGTAATGATTAATAAATCAGACAAAATTGTTAAGTCAAGTTTATGTCAAGCCAATATTTTAAATTTAATAAAATAGTGAAATAAAGCCGCTAAAATGGCTATTTAAAAGATTATTATAAATAAGAAAAGGATGATTATATCCTATTAATCATCAATAAATTCAGTAATCGGGATTAACAGAGTGTTAATTCTAAAGTTGCAAGAAATATCAAAAGTTGAATATTAGTAAACTTTTTAAATGAGAATCGATTAGAATTGAGAAATTAAATAACGTAAGAAAGTGATGAAAAATTACTGAAAATTTTACTCTAAATAAACATTTATCCTGAGTAAAAATAAAGAACCAACATGATACAACTTTCATTGTTGATACTTACAGGGACGTGCGGAAATTTTCCGTTAAAATATAAAGAATCGCCTTCTTTTAAAATCACTTCTTCGTTATCGATGATATATTTTACTTCACCTTTCAGAATATACTTGAATTCCCAAGCATCTGTGATTACTTTTTCTCTTTTAGAATTTGGTTCCAGCGTCAATAAAACCGCTTCAAATCCCAACGAATGCAAACTTTTGCTGAAAACATGCATGTATTTAAAACCTTCAGCCTCCACTTCTTTTTCTATAAGTTGCTGATTTTCTTTTGGTAAATGAATAAATTTCGAGTTTGATTTTTTCTCAACGCCCTCAAAAAAGAAACTTGCATCTATATCCAGAGATTGAATCAATTCCAGCAAAACAGGAAGCGAAGGAATCGTTCTTCCGTTCTCAATTCGGGAAACCAAGCCATTGCTCACATTCGCTCTGAAAGCCAGTTCGTTAATGGTTAAATTATTTTTTTTTCTAATATCTTTTAATCTTTTTCCGATGCCTATTAAAAAATCATTCATATTATTTACAATTTAACCTAAATTATTTTCGCCATTTTTAGTTGTAACAAATGTAGCATTATTCCAGGGAGTTTTTGTAAACTTTAAGTCAATTATCCTTATTTTTAAGCATCAATAAATAAAAATTAATGTTTTTAATTTCACCAAACTCTCTCCTATTATTTTTCTGTGTGATTTTTTTACTGTCATGCAACAAATCTGATCAAAAAGATATGAAAACCAATCCTGTTGTTTATTTTGAAATTCCTGTAACCGATCTCAAACGTGCAGAAAAATTTTATACTCACGTTTTTAATTTCACATTTGAATCTGAAATCATTGACCATTATGAAATGGCATTATTTCCGTTTTCAAACGAGAATAGCGGAATAACGGGTGCTTTGGCGAAAGGTGATGTTTATAAACCGACGAAAGATGGTGTAATTATTTACTTCAAAACAGATAATATCGATGAAAAACTAACTTCTGTTGTAAAAAATGGCGGAAAAGTTTTATACCCGAAAACAATTAATGAAAAACACGGATTTGCCGTTGCCGAATTTGAAGATTCTGAAGGAAATAGAATTGCATTGCACGAAAGCATCGATTAAATTTTGAAAAATATTTCTTATAAATTACAGAATCAAATGCATTCATATTATAATTTCAATTAATCACTTAACATTATTTCCCAAAATATTATAAGTTACAGAAAACGAACCTTAAAAATCATTTTTTAACTATTTATTATTTAAATTTGAATATATAATTCAATACTCATTGATAAAAAACACAATAAAAATGAAACAATTATTTTCGGTACTTGCTATTGCTTTAATCATGAACTTTGCAAGCGCACAAAAAAGCTCAGATCGGGATTTGATCACAAAAATTAATGCTGAAGTAGAAAAAGCAGAACATAAACAGATTTACAAAGAAAAAGCCTGGGGCGGTAATTTTGAAAAAACAGATGTTTATTATGTAAATAATACGCCTATTTTGATTGTAAAAGAGGAAAAGCAAGACGTAAAATCGATCAACCAATCCAGTATCGGAGGAAATTCTAACATCAATAAAACCGTATCTGCTAAATTTTATATTAAAAACTGGGCAGAAAATCAGTTCGTGAGAGTAGGCGGGATTAAAAATAATAAAGAAAAATCTGCTATGCCTTCAGAATTTGCTTTTAATTACGATAAAAAAGCAATTGATAATTTAATTTCAAAATAAAATATAATTGGTAAATATATTTTACTCCGATATGTATTTATTGGAGTAAAATATTATGCGTTAATTAATAATAACTTTTAAACATATTCTATTTTTCTTTAACTTAGTTTAGAAAATTGCTTGTGCCTTTAGAATAAATAAGCTTTCAAAACTATGTCTGAAGAACTGTATTTTATAAAATTCAATCCTGTTGTTGCAAAAATAAATTTATACAATAAACTTTGCCGCGAGGAAAAAGCAGTACTTGGTTTTCTTGAATCAGATTCAAAAACAAGTCTGGAACTTATTAAAAATAAAGTTCAGGGAGGAATTCACAGTCTTTCAAAAGAAGAATTGATGAGTTTATTTTCTTGGTTGAATAATCAATGTAATGCAAATCAGGAAGAGTTAAAAATACAGCTTTTCACTAACGGAATAGAACTTTTTTATGAAATACCAGAAGCAGATCAAATACATGATTTTCAGCAGATTGTTTCTGATTATGAAAAAATTTCTCAAACCAATTTAAATTTCATTATCAATTCGGAAAATTTTAATCAATTTCTTATTTATGGAATATTTTTTTCCAATTTAGCTAGTAAACATAATACAGAAGAAAATGTTTGTTACAATTTTCTGAAATCAGATTACGCTAATTTATATTCACTTGCAGAAGAGCAATTCCATAAAAATAATTTGGAAGTGAATCTAAACATCAATAAATATTTCTCAGATTTATATGATCTCACCAAATACTATAAAGGATCTGTTATTAAACTTCATCATTTTTAAATGTAGAATTTAAACTAATTTTGGCTCTTTTTAGATTTTAAATTATGGAAAAGAATTTTCATGAAATTGCTCGAAAATACATACATGAAAAAGTAGGTGAAGATTTTGATATATCGCCAGATGAACTGACAGATCTCGACGATATTTTCTGTTTTTATTATCAATCTAAAAAATTTCTGGAGACTGGAGATCATCGCTATATGTCTGTGGGAATTGGCCCGCAACTGCTTATAAAGTCTGACGAACGAATTATTAGCTTACCGCCCTCTTATACGTATGATGCAGCAATCCGGGAGGTGCGAAAAAAACTTCAGATTGAAAAAATAATTCAAACAAAATGTCCCAATTATAACTATTGGCACGATAACTACATTCTTATCATTCAAAAAATATATAGTGAACCTAAATTGATTTCAATCTTAAGAGATTATCGGGCGAGTTATATCGTTCCTGAAGTTATTGGTCATTCTATTCATCGTGTGGGAAAACCGTATCAGAAAAGTGAATTAATTAAAAGATTTGAACATTTGCCCGCAGAGTTCAATACTTTGTACGGGCTTTTTCCTAACATTTTGATGGAATTGATTGAATCTTTTTGCTGCGAATTCAGCATTCAACCCAAAGAAATAAAAAGATATTCCTCTAATACAACAAACGCCTCTGAAGATGATTATAAAATTATTTGGTAGGCTTATTTAGAAAAACCTATCTTTGCAACGCAATGAAGCACTTAAACAACATATTACGTCTTCCATTCTTCACTGAGTATTACGCTCCGAGCTATCGTTCGGGAAGACTTTCTATGGATATGATTCAGTAAAAAATATTCTAATATAACATAGAGCCCGAACAGTATTGTTCGGGCTTTTTTATGCAAAAAATTCAACAAAATGAAAAACGTATTACAAGAAAATGTAGAAATAATTCTACCGGAAAATGGTTTGGAACAAAAATTAAAACAAGCCGAAGAAGAAAACAGAAAATTAATCATCAAACTTG
>DKLU01000342.1 GCA_002455915.1 Chryseobacterium sp. UBA6632 | reverse complement strand
GAGGAATTACTATTGATATTCAGCAATTCTCAGAGGCATTAGGCATAAAAATTATTCAGACCAATGCGAAAGAGCAAATTGGAATTGATGAAATAAAAGAAGCCGTTTTAAACAACGAATTCTTGAAAACAAATAAAGTTTCATTTGAAACACCAGCAGAGCATAAAGATTTCATTCAGAAATTAGCTTCTCACAAAGGGTTTGATAATGAATATAAAGCCTGGATGAGCCTTTCTTTAGGAACAGATTTAGGCAGAATAGAATCTATTACTGGGGCGATGAACGAACCGGATTATAAAAGTTTAGTTCCGAAACGATTACAAGTTCAGGAAACTGTAAGAAGATATCAGAATGTTGATAAAATCTTATCCAACGTAATCACTAAAAAACCGCAGTTCAAGGAATTATTAACTGAAAAGCTTGATAAGGTTTTGGTTCACAAATTCTGGGGATATATCGTTTTCCTTTTGATTTTGTTGATTATTTTCCAAAGCGTTTTCTTTCTGGCTGCATATCCGATGGATGGAATCGATTGGCTTTTTGGAGAATTGGGCGCTTTTACTGCTGAACATTTGCCCGAAGGACCTATCAATTCTTTGATTTCCAACGGAATTATTCCGGGGATTGGAGGAATCGTAATTTTTGCTCCTCAAATCGGGATCCTGTTATATTTCCTTTATTTATTGGAAGATTCAGGTTACATGGCAAGAGTTGTTTTCTTGATGGATAGACTTCTTAGACCTTTTGGATTGAACGGAAAAAGTATCGTTCCATTGGTTTCAGGTACAGCCTGTGCAATTCCGGCGGTCATTTCAACAAGAAATATTGAAAATTTAAAGGAAAGATTGCTGACCATCTTAGTGACACCTTTTATGACGTGTTCGGCGAGGCTTCCCGTTTACAGTATTATTATTGGATTAATTATTTCAGATAAAACATTCTTCGGAATTCAGTATAAAGCAATTGTTTTGATGGGAATGTATTTGCTTGGTTTTGCCGTAGCTTTACTTTCTTCTGCTATTCTTAAAGGTTTTATAAAAAATAAAGGAAAAACCTATCTTGTGATGGATTTACCTACTTATAAAAAACCATTGTTCTTATACGATTTTAAAATGGTTTTGGGGAAAGTTTGGGACTTTATTACCGGAGCTGGAAAGATTATTTTCGTTGTAAGCATTATCATTTGGTTCCTGAGCTATTTCGGACCAAAACAACAACCAGACCAGTTTGTGGCAACCAATGTTGAGCTAGATCATTCTTATTTGGCTAAAATGGGAAAAGGAATTGAGCCAATTATTGAACCATTGGGTTATGACTGGAAAATGGGCGTTGGAATCCTGACGAGTTTCGTGGCAAGAGAAGTGTTTGTAGGAACAATGTCAACGCTTTACAGCTTAGATGATGATGCTCCTGAAGTGAAAGTGATCGATAAAATGAGAAGAGACGTAAAACCGAATGGTGAGAAAGTCTTCAGTTTTGCAACCGGTGTTTCGGTACTCTTGTTTTACGCATTTGCAATGCAGTGTATTTCTACACTTGCAGTAGTCTACAGAGAAACCAAAAGCTGGAAATGGACTGGCTTACAGGTAGCGATGATGACAGGTTTGGCATACTTTGTGTCGATGATAGCATATCAGATATTAAAATAATGGACTCTTCATTAATTTTACAATACGTAATTGTTCTACTAATCGTTGCATTTGCCTGTTACTCTTTATTTAAAGTACTCAGAAAGAATTTTGCACCGAAAAAGTTTAGTTCAAAAAGATCAAACTGCGATAAGGATTGCGGTTGTTCATAACTTTCTGATGAGGTATAAGAAATAATATCTAATTTTGCCTAGTTTTAAAACACCAAATAAATTAGATTAAACTTATAAAACACTCAGAATGTCATTAATAAAAAGTATTTCAGGAATCCGAGGAACCATTGGCGGTAAAGTAAATGATAACTTAACCCCGCTGGACGTGGTAAAGTTTGCCTCGGCATTCGGAACTTGGCTTCAGAATAATAAAAATAAAAAAGATTTAACGTTGATTATCGGGAGAGACGCCAGAATTTCTGGGCAAATGGTTTCTTCTTTGGTGACGGCAACGTTACAGGGTCTTGGGATTAACGTGATTGATTTGGGTCTTTCTACCACTCCGACCGTTGAAATTATGGTTCCGGAACTAAAAGCAGACGGTGGAATTATCCTTACCGCTTCTCATAATCCTAAACAGTGGAACGCTCTGAAATTATTGAATGATAAAGGAGAATTCATCAGTGGTGATAATGGGGCAGAAGTATTGGCTTTGGCTGAAAGTGAAGACTTCAACTATGCAGAAGTGGATAATTTAGGAAAATATGAAACCAGAGACGATGCTTTTGATATTCATATTCAGCAAATTCTAGACTTGCCGATGGTAGATGTTGAAGCTATTAAATCTAAAAACTTTAAAGTGGTTTTAGATGCTGTAAATTCTACGGGAGGTATCGCAATCCCAATGCTGTTAGATAAACTTGGTTGTGAAACAGTAAAATTGTATTGCGAGCCGACAGGTCATTTCCCACACAATCCTGAACCGTTAAAGGAACATTTGGGAGACATCTGTGAATTGGTGAAAAAAGAAGGAGCAGACTTCGGAATTGTTGTAGATCCGGATGTCGACAGATTAGCTTTAATTGATGAAAAAGGTGAAATGTTCGGGGAAGAATATACTTTGGTTGCCGTTGCAGATTATTTATTGAAAAATAAAAATGGAGTGGCAATTTCCAACCTTTCTTCAAGTCGTGCGTTGAGAGATATTGCTAAAACTCACAATTCTGAATATTTTGCAAGCGCTGTAGGAGAAGTAAACGTGGTTACTTTGATGAAGGAGAAAAATGCGGTAATTGGTGGTGAAGGAAACGGAGGAATTATTTACCCTGAGCTACATTACGGAAGAGATTCTTTAGTGGGTGTTGCTCTGTTTTTAACGCATTTAGCAAAGGAAAACAAAACAGTTTCTGAATTAAGAGCAGGATATCCGAGCTATTTTATGGGTAAAAAGAAAATTGAGCTGACTCCGGAAATTAATGTGGATGATATTTTAACCAAAATGGAAAAAGAATATCAAAATGAAGAGGTTTCTACGGTAGATGGTGTAAAAATAGATTTTGAAAATAATTGGGTTCACCTTAGAAAGTCTAATACAGAACCAATTATCAGAATCTATACAGAGGCTAAATCTCAGGAAGAGGCCGATAAATTGGGTGATGATATGATAGCTAAAATCAATAGTTTGATTTAGAAAAATTTAACAGCTAATTCATCATTCGAAAAAGAATAATTATTAAATTTATAGTACTAAGATTTTCAGAACAGAGTATTTGTATATCTCATCTCTCAAGTCTTAAATCTTAAAACTGGTTTATATTGGAAGAATATTTTGGAAATGAACTTGTAAAAAAGTTCGAAGAAATGATGGAAAATAATGATGAATTCTACTTTGATACAGAAGAGTTAGAAGACATTATTGTTTATTATCTGGAGCTTGGAGACTTTAATTATGCCGATACAGCGGTAACTTATGGTTTAAAGCTTCATCCCAATTCTTTAGATATCAAGATCAAAAAACTTGAAATTCTCCTGGAATGGGAAGAGTATAATACAGCGAAAGACCTTATCGATGAGCTGAAAGGTTCTTCTATGGAAAGCACCGACTTTTTGGTGTGCTACGCGAAGTATTATTCGAATTTAGGAAATCCGAGAAAATCTATTGAAATTTGTAAAAAAGCGCTGGAATTGAAAGAAGAAGAAAACTTCCTTCACAATTTTATCGCGGATGAATATGTGAATCTTGGAGATCCTTTTAACGCGCTTAAACATTACAGAAAAGCATTGAAAGAAGATCCAACAGACGAATACTCTTTGGAAAACGCGATGATTTGTTTTTCGGAACTGAATAAGAGCGAGGAGGCGATTGCCTTTCTTAATGAATATTTAGATGAATTTGCCTATTCAGAAGTCGCTTGGTTTGAATACGGACAGTTTTATTTCAACAGAAAAAACTACGAAGAAGCGATAAAAGGTTATGACTATTTGTTGGCGATCAATTCTAGTTCGGTTGGAGTATATGCTAATAAAGCAGCTTGTTATGAAGCTTTAGGCCAGTATAAAAAAGCCATCGAAGTCTATGAAGAAATGCTGGAATTAGAATATACCAAAGCGTTTACATTTTATAAAGTCGGACTTTGTTATAAGGCTTTAAAACAGCCTATTGTAGCGTTAAATTACTTCCAGAAATCGCTGAGAGAAGATCCTCAGTTTTATCTTGCGATGATGGAGCAATCTTATCTTTACGAGGAAATGGGCGGCATGACAGAAGCTTTACATTTTGCAAAAGAAGCTACTTCGCTGAATGGTAGTAATTTAGATTATCAAAAAAGACTGGCGTTTTTGTTCATCGATTCAGGAAAGTTTGAAGAAAGTCTTTCTTGCCTGAAAATTTTGGTAGAAGCAGAACCTACAAGATTTTACAATTGGTATGCTTATTCGGAAGTTTTAATGCTTTTGGGTGAATATGAAGAAGCGATTACGATTTTAAATAAAGCCGTAAAAGCACATCATAGAGCAGAATTGTTTTATCAGCTAAGTAATTGCTATCTGAACCTTAAAGATCAGGAAAAAGGTGTCGAATCGCTTCAGAAAGCTTTAGAATTAG
>DKLU01000490.1:25856-29000 GCA_002455915.1 Chryseobacterium sp. UBA6632 | reverse complement strand
AAGCGTATGCTTCAAGAATCAGTAGATTCATTATTCGATAATACAAGAAAATCTTCAGCTGTAAAATCTGAATCAAACAGACCATTGAAATCTCTTTCGGATTCATTGAAAGGTAAGCAAGGTCGTTTCCGTCAGAACTTATTAGGAAAAAGGGTAGATTACTCTGCGCGTTCGGTAATTGTTGTAGGTCCAAACTTACAGCTTCACGAGTGTGGTATTCCTAAAGATATGGCTGCGGAACTTTACAAACCATTCATCATTAGAAAACTAATCGAGAGAGGTATTGTAAAAACAGTAAAATCTGCAAAGAGAATTATTGATAGAAAAGAACCTGTAGTATATGATATCCTAGAAAACGTGATGAAAGGTCACCCTGTTCTATTGAACAGAGCACCTACGCTTCACAGACTGGGTATTCAGGCTTTCCAACCTAAGATGATCGAAGGTAAGGCAATCCAGCTACACCCGTTAGTAACAACGGCATTCAATGCCGATTTCGACGGTGACCAGATGGCGGTACACTTACCGTTAGGTCCTGAAGCGATCCTTGAAGCTCAGTTATTGATGCTAGGTTCTCAAAACATCTTGAACCCTGCAAACGGTTCTCCTATTACGGTACCTTCTCAGGACATGGTTCTTGGTCTATATTTCATGACTAAAGAATTGAGCTCTACAGAAGATATGAAAGTAAAAGGTGAAGGTCTTGCATTCTATTCTCCTGAAGAAGCGGAAATCGCTTATGCTGAAGGTAGAGTATCTTTAAATGCTAAAGTAAGATGTAGACTTCCGGTAAAAGAAGACGGTGAAATCGTTACAAGATTGATCGAAACTTCTGTGGGTAGAATTTTGTTCAACCAAATTGTACCTAAGCAAGTAGGATATATTAATGAACTTCTTACTAAGAAATCATTAAGAAACGTTATCGGTAAAATCCTTGATGATACAGATTTCCCTACAACTGTGAAGTTCTTGGATGCAATGAAGGATTTAGGTTATTCAAACGCATTCAAAGGAGGTCTTTCTTTCTCATTAGGAGACATCGTGGTTCCTGTTGAGAAAAAGCAAATGATTGCTTCATCTATTGAAACAGTAGACGAAATTAGAGCTAACTATAACATGGGTCTAATTACCGATACTGAACGTTATAACCAGGTAATCGACGTTTGGACGAATACCAACGCCGGATTAACTGAAATGATCATGAGCAGAATGAAAGTTGACCAAGGTGGATTTAACTCTGTATACATGATGCTTGACTCTGGGGCGAGGGGTTCTAAGGAACAGATCCGTCAGTTATCAGGGATGAGAGGGTTGATGGCGAAACCGCAGAAAGCTGGTTCTACCGGTGCGGAGATCATCGAAAACCCGATCCTTGCAAACTTTAAGGAAGGTCTTTCCATCTTAGAATACTTTATCTCTACCCACGGTGCTCGTAAAGGTCTTGCGGATACCGCTCTTAAGACTGCCGATGCTGGTTACTTAACGAGAAGATTGGTAGACGTTGCACAGGATGTTATCGTTACAGAAGATGACTGTGGAACTCTAAGAGGTACAGAAGTTACTGCACTTAAGAAAAATGACGAGATCGTTGAAAAAATCTCTGAAAGAATCTTAGGTAGAGTTTCTCTTCATAATATTTATGATCCGGAAAGTGATGAATTAATCGCTGAGGCTGACCAAGTAATTACTGAGCAATTAGCTAAGAAAATTGAGGCAGCAGGATTAGAAGCTGTTGAAGTACGTTCACCACTTACTTGTGAGGCTAAAAAAGGGATCTGTGCGAAATGTTACGGTAGAAACCTAGCAACAGGTAAGATGATCCACATGGGTGAAGCAGTAGGTGTTATCGGTGCACAGTCAATTGGGGAACCGGGAACTCAGCTTACGTTGAGAACCTTCCACCAAGGGGGTACTGCAGGTAACGTTTCTGAAAACCCATCAATTGTTGCAAGAAGAGATGGTATCGTAGAAATGGACGAAGTAAGAACAATTACTTCTGAAGATGAAAACGGTAATACAGCTGAGGTTGTAGTATCTCGTTCAACAGAATTCAGATTAGTTGCTGATAATGAGTCTAGAACTCCATTGATGGTAGCTAACGTACCTTACGGATCTATATTATCTGTAAAACCAGGTGATAAAGTAAGTAAAGGTGATACAATCTGTAGATGGGATCCGTATAACGCGGTTATCATTGCAGAAACTTCAGGTAAGGTAGAATACGAGGATATTATCCAAGGTATTTCATTCCAACTTGAAATTGACGAACAAACAGGATTCGAAGAGAAAGTAATCTCTGAATCTAGAAATAAGAAAGCCGTACCTACCTTGAAGGTGGTAGATTCTAAAGGTGTTGAGCAGAAAGCATACAACTTACCGGTAGGAGCCCACTTAATGGTAAACGATGGTGAAAAAATTAAAGCTGGTAAAGTTTTAATCAAGATCCCAAGAAAATCTGCAAAAGCAGGGGATATCACCGGAGGTCTTCCGAGAGTTACCGAATTATTCGAAGCAAGAAACCCTTCAAACCCAGCGGTTGTTACTGAAATTGACGGGGTAGTTTCTTACGGAAAAATTAAGAGAGGTAACCGTGAATTGATCGTTGAGGCTAAAACTGGTGAAAGAAAAATTTATTTAGTTAAATTATCAAACCAGATCTTGGTACAGGAGAATGACTTCGTAAGAGCTGGTTCGCCACTTTCTGACGGTTCAATCACTCCGGACGATATCTTAAGAATCAAAGGTCCAACGGCTGTTCAGGAATACTTGGTAAACGAGATTCAGGAAGTTTACCGTCTACAAGGGGTAAAAATCGACGACAAGCACTTCGAAATCATCGTAAGACAGATGATGACAAAAGTATCTATCGTGGATGGAGGTGATACTCAATTCCTTGAAGGAGCTCTTGAGCATAAGTATGACTTCTTAGAAGAGAACAACAGAGTATTCGGTCTTAAAGTAGTTGTTGACGCTGGTGATTCTAAAGTATTCCAACCAGGTCAGATGATCACTGCAAGAGAATTAAGAGACGAAAACTCTAAACTGAAGCGTGAAGATCAAACATTAGTTCAAGTAAGAGAAGCTTTACCGGCTACAGCAACACCTGTACTTCAAGGTATTACAAGAGCGGCTCTTCAAACTAAA
>DKLU01000490.1:0-25738 GCA_002455915.1 Chryseobacterium sp. UBA6632 | reverse complement strand
AGCGGCTCTTCAAACTAAATCATTCATGTCTGCGGCATCGTTCCAGGAAACTACTAAAGTTCTAAACGAAGCGGCTGTTGCAGGTAAGATTGATGATCTGAACGGTCTTAAAGAAAATGTAATTGTAGGACACAGAATCCCTGCAGGTACAGGTCTTAAAGAATATCAGAACGTGATCGTAGGTTCTAAGAAAGAATTCGAAGATCTTAACTAAAATTAATGATTCGGAAATTTGAGGTTTGAATTTATTTTTATATTTTCACAACCTCAAAATTTCGAATAAAAAAAATATTTTATAACAATGGACAACAATCAAAATCCACAAGACGGGAACATTAACATCGAATTGAATGAAATGGTAGCTGCTGGAGTTTATGCTAACCTTGCTTTAGTAAACCACTCTCCATCTGAATTCGTTGTAGACTTCATCCAATTAATGCCGGGTGTACAACAAGCGAAAGTAAGATCAAGAATCATTCTTGCTCCTCTTCACGCTAAGAGAGTACTTACTGCTCTTCAACAAAACATCACTAACTACGAGCAACAATTTGGTGAAATCAAAGAAGTTGAGCCTTTCGTATTAGGTGGAAACAACGTACAAGCTTAAGATTTTCTTAATCATACATAAGAATGCCTCAATTTTATTGGGGCATTTTTTTATTGCAATATTTCTATCACATTTAAATTTCCTCTACAAGTTTCACATTTCTCTAAAAAACTCTCCACCCCTACAACACTCATACTCTCATACCCTCTATCTTCCTCTCTCTCAAAAATCCTCAAAATCCATATTTATTGTTAAATATCTTTAATAGATTAAAAAAATATACGACAGATTCTTCAATTGTATATATTTGCTTTTGGATATGAATAACGATATGATAAACAACCAATTTATTCTTGATAAATTTGGGTTCTTGGGTAGTGACTTTTCTAGCGAACTCCAAAAGCATGCGATTATAACGAGTATAAAAGCAAAAACTGAAATCATAAGAGAAGGGCAGAAGAACAAATATGTTCCTTTTTTGATCAAAGGTTCCATAAAAGTATATTCTCTGAATGACGGACGAGAACTAATCTACTATTATATCAGACCCAATGACAGCTGTCTGATGACCTTTTCCTCCATTTTTACAGATTATACCAGCAGAGTATACGCCATTGCAGAAGACGAATCAGAAGTGATGTTAATTCCCGTTTCTGTAGTTCATGAATGGCTAATAAAATATCCGGAGATCAATCGAGTCTTTTACAGCGAATACGATAAGCGTTTTTCAGATGTCATGAATATGGTAAATGATGCCGTTTTCCACAGACTGGATAAAAGAGTGTTGAATTATATCAAACAGCAAATTAACATCACTGGAAACAATCCCATTAAGCTTACTCACAAAGAAATTGCCAACAATTTAGGAACTTCGAGGGAAGTTGTGAGCCGAGTATTAAAAAAAATTGAAAATGAAGGCGAAATTTTACAAAGCAAAGAAGGCATCAGAATCCCTGAAAATGAAAATGTTAGACGTATCTAATTTATATTGTTTTAATTAATTTAATATTATGATTGATAAAAACAATTTCATTGGTGACTTTTATCACACACTTTTGAATTCATAACGCAATAAGTTTGTCATACGAATAATTAAACAAAAATTTGTATGACAAAAACTTTCTTCTTTTTGTCGATGTTCGCTTCAATTCTTGCCTATTCTCAGGAAGATTTGTTGAAGGATATCGATACTATCAAAACACCCGAAATTCAACAGCCTGCTTTTAAGGCACTGCAGATTGTCACGGGACAATCCACAAAATTAGCTGCCAAAAACGAATGGTACATCGTTGTTGCACACCGTTTTGGAGATGTAAGCAAAGGGTTCAAAGATTTCTTTGGTCTAGATGATGCTTCCACCAAACTGGGCGTAATCTATGGCGTTACCGACGGACTTTCGTTAAGCCTTTCAAGAGAAACGAATATGAAAACTTTTGAGGGTGGCGCAAAGTACAAATTGGTAAAACAAAGCGATAATTTCCCGGTTGACATCGTAGGCTACAACGTAATGGCTGTAAATACAGATCTGGATAAAGACAATTATCCTCATCTGAAGTTTGGCGACAGACTTTCTTACCTTACACAGGCTTTGATCTCGAGAAGATTTAGCGTGAATTTTTCTTTGCAATTAACGCCGTCTTATGTTCACAAAAATCTTTACGAACCAACTGTTGAAGACAAAAATCAGTTTCTTACAGGGTTGGGAGGTCGTTACAAAATCTCTAAAAGAGTTTCTATCAACGCAGAATATTTCGTGAATTTCGATAACCACAGTTTCTATCAAAATCCTTTGTCTTTGGGCTTGGATATTGAGACGGGAGGTCACGTTTTCCAGCTTTTATTCTCCAATTCCCAGCTGAATTCGGATATAGGATATCTTACGAATGCTACCGGAAAATGGGGAAAAGGACAGGTTTTCTTTGGGTTTAACCTTTATAGAGTTTTTTAAAATGAAAAAATTATTCTACATATTATCAGGTTTTGTTTTCCTTATTTCGTGTGAAAGCAGAACCTATGAAGAAATTTCAGATAACACACCAATCACGGAAGTGGTAAAATATAATACCGCAGTAAAGACCATTATTGATAACAATTGTATCGGTTGCCACGGAGCAGGAAGTTTTAAACCATTAACAACTTACAACGATGTGAAAACCAATATCGATGCGATTATCAACAGAATTCAGAGGCAAAACGGTGATCCGCTGAAAATGCCTCAGGGCGGCTCTTTATCGGGAAGCCAAATTAATGTTATTGTTCAATGGAAAGCAGATGGGCTTTTGGAAAATTAAATGTAATGAATATGAAAAAATCAGCACTAATTATTGTATCGTTAGTATTGTCGAACCTTGCTTTGGCTCAGAAATACAGCTCGAAAACCGGAAAAGTAACCTTTGAAGCATCGGTTCCTTTGTTTGAAGATATTTTTGCTCAGGATGATAACAATGTTGTCGTTATAAATGCAGATACAGGCGATATCGCTTCGGTTTCTGCAGTGAAAAATTTCCATTTTAAAACGAAATTAATGGAAGAGCATTTCAACGAAAATTATGCAGAAACGGCAAAATATCCGAAATCAACATTCACTGGAAAAATTGCCAATTTTGATAAATCTAAATTAACGGCAAATCCGCAGAAATATACCATTCAGGGAAAATTGAATTTTCACGGAGTAGAAAATCCTGTGACATCCAATGCAACGATTTATTCAAAAGACGGGAAAATTTACGTTCAGGGAAGTTTCATGGCGAAAGCAGCAGATTATAAAGTAACCATTCCTAAAATGGTGATGAAAAAAGTGGCTGAAACTGTAAAAGTAGAATACAATTATGTAATGGCAAAACCATGAAAAAGTTAATTCTATTATTAAATTTTTTCCTGAGTTTTACCTTTATTTCGGCTCAGGAAAAGGCAAAATCAATTTTCGATATTGCCCGAAGCGGAACAGTAGATGAAGTAAAAGAACAAATGAAGCAGAATCCGGATATCATCAATCAAACCAATGAAAATGGCTTTTCGCCACTTATTCTGGCGTGCTACAGAGGCAATGTGGAAGTGGCTAAATTTTTGATGGATCATGTGAAAGATATCAATTATAAAAGTCAGGAAGGAACGGCATTGGCTGGGCTTTCTGTAAAGTATAATAAGGATTTGGTAACGTATATTTTATCTAAAAATGCGAATCCAAATATCGCGGATGCTACAGGATTTACCCCTTTATTCTGGGCTGTAAAATTCGGAAACAAAGAACTTACGGAATTACTGCTTCAATATAAAGCAGATAAATCAATTAAAGATGCGCAGGGAATGACTCCTTTTGAATATGCGCTGCAAACAAACAATAAAGAAATCATCAACCTCTTAAAAAATTAAAATATGAAAAAAGTTCTACTAACATTAAGTTTGGCTCTTGCTAATTTTGCATGGGCACAGTTTAGCTCAGGAACGGTAAGTTTACCGGCTGCCGGAATGACGGTCAAGTTGGATACCAACGCGACTACAGTAACGATCACATTAATCGGTGACAGTAATTCTATGTTGGGAATTGGTTTTGGAAATGTGGGAATGGCATCGGGTTCGGACGGTTTTATTTATAATTCTTCGGCAAATAGAGATTATACTTTTAGCGGAATGACCATGCCAACGGCAGATGCTTCCCAAGATTGGACACAGACTTCTAACACGGTTTCAGGAAGTACAAGAACGGTTGTTGCCACGAGATCTCTTAATGGCGGAAGTGGTGATTTTCCTATTTTGAATGCGGCAGGTTCCATCAATATTTTCTATGCAAGAACTGCAGGAAGCCAAAGTTTAGGCTACCACAGTGGAAACAGAGGATATGCAACTTTGACGATGGGAGCCACATTGGGAACCAGTGAAACGACTTTGGCTAATAAAAAAGTGATGCTTTATCCAAATCCGGCAAAAGAAACGGTGAGTTTTAAAAATGCCGATAAAATTAAGTCTGTTGATATTTATGAAGCTACAGGAAGAAAAGTGAAAACAGTAATTGTAGACGGAGAAAATATCAGTATTAATGATTTAAAATCCGGAAATTATTATTTTGAAATCACTTTGAAAGACGGAACAACTTCTTATCAGCAATTGATTAAAGAATAGTTGAATCGAAATCTTGAATAATCATAATCCTGGAAGTCTAAGCTTTCAGGATTTTTTATGATCTAAATTAAAAGTATTTCAATACATTTATCTGCAATTTATATTTATGAGGTTATTTTAAAAAGAAAAATCAACATTACAGAATTATGATAATCGACCATAAAAAATATGACTTATTTGGGAAACCTTTATTGCATAAATTGGTTTTAAAATCACCTTTTACCTTTGATTTTCCGATCACAGATAATGCCTGCTTTTTATATATGCTGGAAGGCGAGATGCAATATAAGCTGGATGATGAGAAGAAAAATTTGCCTACAAAACATTCGTTATTCCAGAATTGTATTAAATCCGACAAACAGATCAGCAGTGAAAATCTGGATAATAAGAATGAAATTCTCATTATTAATTTTCACCCCGAAATACTCAAAAAAATTTATGATAAAGAGTTGCCTCAATTGCTTAAATCTCAGAAAGAGGTAATTTCAAATAAATCAATTGAAGAGATAAACAATGATTTTTTAATTCAGAAATATATTGAAGGATTATTATTTTATTTTGAAAATCCTTCTTTGGTAAACGAAGAACTTCTTATTCTTAAACTAAAAGAAATTATACTTTTGCTTTCACAAACCAGGAATATTGAGGCGGTTCAGATAATATTATCGCAGCTTTTTTCGCCAGCGACTTATAATTTTAAACAAATCATAGAAGCTCACCTGTTTTCTGATATTACGATTGAAGAGTTAGCAAAGCATCATAACCTCAGCGTTTCCTCTTTCAAACGCGAATTTGCAAAACATTATAATGATACTCCAGCCAATTATATTAAAACGAAGAAGCTGGAGAAGGCGGCCGAATTACTTTTAGTTTCTGATGAACGTATTTCTGAAATTGCTTTCGATTGCGGGTTCAATGATCTTGCCAATTTTACCAGAAGCTTTACCGAAAAATATAATGTTCCGCCAACAAAATATCGGCTGAACCAAAATGATAAATAATTGAGCCAATTCGCAAAGTACTTTTTTTGAATCTGATGCAATTTTGTAATGTTAATTAAGACATACAATTTTAAAAGAAAACAAATTCAAAAAAATACTAAAATGGGACTATCAAATTTAGGAATTTTCCACACGATTATTGGCGTTGTAGCCATTGTTTCTGCTTTAATATCATTTATCAGATTCGGTAAAATTAATTTGAAAAATATGTCGGGTAAGATTTATTTTTATTTTACGATCATCACTTCGCTTACCGCATTAGGAATTTCCAAGCACGGAGGTTTTAATGCAGGACATATACTATCTTTACTTATTTTGATTCTTGTAACCGCTGCATTTTATCTCCACAGCAAAAAAGAAAGTAATAATAAAGCGCGCTACTTTGAGAATTTTCTCATGTCGTTCAGTTTTCTGTTGTCGATGCTTCCCACTGTCAATGAAACTCTTACAAGAGTTCCGGTTGGGCATCCTTTGGCTAAAGATATCAATGATCCGTTAATCGGTAAGACTTTGCTTGTGATTTTTATACTTTTTATTATGGGATCGGTTTATCAGATTATCAAACAAATGAAAATTAATAAATTACAAAAGAATTCATTTAATATTTAAGCAAAGATAAGTGTTCATTAATCGAATTGATGAACATTTTTTAGTTTCAATCATATTTAAATTTATTTTAATCCATATAATTTTTCATTCAGAAAAACAGGAGGTAACTTTGCTTAAAATTTTTATAATGAAGCGAGGATTACAATTTTTACTGTTGATTTTTTCATTGGCAGTTTTTGCTCAGAAAGAAACGGTGGATACCGCACAAGTGGTCATTCCCAACCGATATAACAGCGTTGATGCACAGACAAAACCTTACGTAATCATGATCTCTACCGATGGTTTCCGTTATGATTATGCTAAAAAATACAATGCCGAAAATTTGTTGAAATTTTCTAGCGAAGGCGTTCAGGCAAAAGCGATGATTCCGAGCTATCCGAGCATCACTTTTCCGAATCACTGGTCTTTAATTACAGGATTATATCCTTCTCATCACGGTTTGATCGATAATTTTTTTTACGATTATAAGAGAAAAGAAACGTATGCAATGAGCAATAAGAAAAATGCGGAAGACGGAAGCTGGTACGGCGGAATTCCGCTTTGGGCATTGGCAGAAAAACAGGGGATGGTTTCAGCTTCTTTAATGTGGGTGGGTTCTGCGAGTGAGGCAGGAGGAAAAAGACCAACGTATTATTATCCTTATCACGAAAAATTCACACCCTCTGAAAAAGTGGAAAAAGTTGTGAATTGGTTAAAATTACCGATGGATCAAAGACCGCATTTTATTTCATTATATTTCCCCGAAGTTGACGGAAGCGGGCATCATTTTGGTCCGGATACAAAAGAAACCGAAACGGCAATTCATTTGGTTGATCATGCGATTGGTGAATTGGTGCAGAAAGTAAATGCTTTAGGATTGAAGAACGTCAATTTTGTTTTTGTTTCAGACCACGGAATGATAAAAGTTGAAGGCGGAACTCCGTTAGAAATTCCGGCAATGCTTTTTAATAAAGAAAAATTTGATTTTTATAATTCTCAGACTTTATTGAGAGTATATGTAAAAAATCCGGCGGATGTAAAAAGTGCTTATAAAGAATTGAAAGCAAACAAAACGGATGATTATGAAGTATATCTGGATAAAAAATTACCAAAATATCTTCACTTTGGAACAAAAGATGATCAATATGACCGAATCGGGCAAATTTTATTAATTCCAAAAGCTCCAAAGATCTTCCTGGAAAAAGGTAAAAAAACGTCTGTTGGAAAACACGGATACAATCCAAAAGAAGTTCCTGAAATGAAAGCCACATTTTTTGCCTGGGGACCCGAATTTAAAAATAATCTGGTCATCAATGAATTTGCTAATATTAATGTTTATCCTTTAGTTGCAGATATTTTAGGATTAAAAATTGATCAACCTATTGATGGTAAATTCAAGGTACTAAAAGGAATTTTGAAAGAGAAAAATAGAAAGTCCCGAAGGGACGACTTATAATAGGATAGGGTTTTAACCCTATCAATTTATCAAAAAATAATTTCGGCGAGCCAAAGGCTCGCCGAAATTATTTTTTAATGACGTTTTCAATGAGTTTTTGTTTCAAGACAAAAGAAATTAAGCATTAAACTTATCCGCAAATTCCTTTGCAAAATCCTCTAATTTAACGTCTCCATTCACAACAGAACCATGTTCAATAAAATCCTTTTGCACAACACCTGTTCTGATTCCTCGTCCCATTTCAGTATACAATTCAGCCATTTCCTGAGGTAACCCGGCCTGAAGCATTCCGTTTAGAGAATCTTCATCTTTAAACTCAATCCATGGTAGTTCTGGTTTTCCAATAGCATTTCCAAAAACGGTTGCAAAATCAGATGCTGGGCGAACATCACTCACAATATATTTCACATTCTTACCTTCAAAATTGTTAACTAATTCTTTCGCTGCAGCCTTTGCAATATCAGTTGGATGAACCAATGGAACTGTTGCCGTTGAAGGGAAATTAGCCCCGATAATTCCTGCATTTTTAACTAAAGGAATATCATTGAAGAAGTTGATATAAAAATATCCGGCTCTTAAGAAAGTAACAGAAGTATTTTCCAGTTCATTGTAAAATTTTTCGATGAAATGAAGCCCTTTAATCGGTCCGTTTTCAACAGGAGATTCCACACCAATGCTGCTTAGCATGACAATTCTTTTAACTCGGGTTTGCTTGATAGCTTCAGCATAATTTTTTCCTGCATTAATGGTGTTTTCGACGATATTTGTTCCACCCATATTTGGAGGAGTCATTAAAAATGCAGCATCAGCATCTTGAAAAGTATTCACTAAGAAGTTTAAATCTGTGATCGAACCAATTGCTGCTTTTGCACCTAAATTTTCAATCTCAACTTTTTTAGCATCATCGCTGCTAATGATAGTGATGTCATGATCTTCTGCAATTAATTGTTGAGCAAGAGGTTTTGCTACATTCCCTAATGAACCTGTGATTACAATTTTCATAATAATTTTATTTTTTGTTGATAATTACTTTTTTATTTCCTAATACAAAGGTATATTTGTACTTACTTTTATACAAGTACTTACCCTAAAGTATGTTTAATTATGACAGCTATTAAAGAAAGTTCAACCATTCAGCAAAATAAAAAATATGCACTCGATTTATGCCCTGTAACGTATGTGATGGAGAAAATCGGTGGATTTTGGAAACCAATTATTTTATATCATCTTTCAAATGGTGATAAACGATACAGCGAATTGAAGCGTGCCATTCCTGCCGTAACAGAAAAAATGTTGATTCAGCATTTAAAACAGCTTGAAGCCGACGGTTTGGTCATTCGAACTGCAAAACCTGTGGTTCCTCCCCACGTAACTTACGAATTAAGCGAAGCAGGAAAAGGTTTAATTCCCGTTATTCATTCAATGGCGGAATGGGCTTTTAAAGACATGGAGGGAAAATACGATGAGAAATGTAGCAATTTAGCAATGTAGTAATATAACTAATATACTGTAAACTAACAACCAACAACCAATAAGTATCAACCACAAAAAAAGACCCTCCAAAATGAAGAGTCTTTCAGTTAAAATATACGAAGATTTATAGAGATTGCATATCAATCACGAAACGGTATTTCACGTCGCTTTTCAGCATTCTTTCATACGCCTCGTTGATATCCTGCATCTTGATCAATTCAATATCAGAAACAATATTATGCCTTCCGCAGAAATCAAGTAATTCCTGAGTTTCAGCAATTCCTCCGATTAATGATCCTGCTACAGAACGACGTTGGAAAATCATTGGTCTTGTGCTTGGAGATTCATTTTCAAATTCACCTACAAAACCTACCAATACCAAAGTTCCGTTCAGGGCAACTGTGTGCATATAAGGGTTGATATCGTGTTCGTAAGGAACGGTATCGATAATGACATCGAATTTACCTTTTACAGCATCCATCTGATCTTGCTCCGTAGAAATCACCACGTGATCTGCTCCTAATTTTTTAGCATCTTCCGTTTTTGCCGGAGTTCTTGAAAATAAAGTTACTTCAGCGCCCAAACCTTTTGCCAGCTTGATCGCCATATGTCCCAAACCTCCTAAACCTACAACAGCAACTTTAGAATTCGGACCAACGTTCCAATGTCTCAAAGGTGACCAAGTTGTGATTCCTGCGCAAAGAAGTGGTGCAACGGCAGCCAGATCTAAGTTTTCAGGTACGCTTAATACAAATCCTTCATCTACCACAACTTTTTGAGAATAACCTCCGAAAGTCTGTCCGCCCAAATGTTTGTCGTGTCCGTTATAAGTTCCTGTGAAACCGTTTTGGCAATATTGCTCAAGATCGTGTTTACAGCTTTCACACTCTCCACAAGAATCTACCATACAACCTACAGCAGCCAAATCTCCAACTTTAAATTTAGAAACTCCGCTTCCTACGTTGGTAATTCTTCCCACAATTTCGTGTCCCGGAACTGCCGGATACATAGATCCGCCCCAGTCGTTTCTTGCAGTATGAAGATCTGAGTGGCAAACTCCGCAATATAGAATTTCAATTTCTACATCTTGTGGCGTTACTTCTCTTCTTGTAATATTTAATTCCTTTAAATCGGCAGTGCTCGATTCTGCTCCGTAAGCTTTTACTGTGAATGTACTCATTTGTCTTTTCGTTTAGTTTAAATTTTAAAAATTCCTGACTTTTTCCAATACAAAAGTCGAAACTTTTAGATAAATCTTGCTTATACAAATTACAGAAAGATTTACCAATTTTACTGAAACGGTGAAATGTCCGCCGGAAAGTGGTAATTTTGAATAAGAATAAAAGTGTATTTCATGGAAGATCAAAAGGTTGAGGTTTATAACAGCGTTTCGGACTATAATAAGATGGCGAACCATGAAACCATGCATCCGCTGGTGAGTATTATTGATTTTTCGAAGTCGGATCCTATCTGCCAGTTCCGAAGAACGTTTGGTTTTTATACGGTTTTTCTTAAAGATATTATGTGTGGCGATATGCATTACGGAAAGCACAGCTACGATTATCAGGAAGGAACTTTGGTTTTTATCGCTCCTGGGCAGATCTATGGAATTAATAATGACGGAAATTACGTTCAGCCGGGAGGTTATGCTTTGATATTTCATCCGGACCTGATTAAAGGAACCAATCTCGGGAAAAATATTAAAGACTATAATTTCTTCTCTTACGAAGTTCATGAGGCCTTGCATCTTTCTGAAAAGGAACGTGAAATCGTCCTGGAATGTTTTAAAAATATTAAGCTTGAATTAGAACAATCCATCGATAAGCACAGCAAGTCATTAATTGTGAATAATATTGAATTATTTTTGAATTACTGTATGCGCTTTTATGACCGGCAGTTTTTAACCAGAGATCATGTAAATCAGGGTGTTATTGGTAAGTTTGAAAATTCGTTAGATGAATATTTAAAATCTGATAAACCTAAAAGTCTCGGTTTCCCGATGGTTAATTATTTTGCTGAACAGCTTAATCTTTCTGCTAATTATTTCGGAGATCTGATCAAAAAAGAACTGGGAATTTCCGCACAGGAATATATTCATAATAAATTGATAGAAGTGGCCAAAGAACAGATTTTCTTTCCTTCAAAATCGATCAGTGAAATTTCTTACGATCTTGGGTTTAAATATCCACAGCATTTTACACGACTGTTCAAAAGCAAGGTTGGGGTTTCTCCAAGCGAATTTAAAGCATTGAATTAATTTTTTACGCAGGCTGGAAGCCAGAAGCGGGAGGCTAGAAGTTAATGGCTTTTTCAGATAGAATCTTAAACCAGCAACTATCAACCAAAAACCATCAACCCCTCAACAAAAAATCGTAAATTGTGATTGAAATAAGCTTATAGCCAAATGTTTACTGTTAAAAGCCTAGATCCTATGACATCACAACAAAAACTCGGAACTCATACTTTTCAGACTCCTTTTGGGAAAATTTTAGCCTTAAAGGAAAATGGAATTATTAAAGCTAAAAGCATTCGCTATGCTCGATCGGAGCGTTATCAAAAGCCTGTTCCGATAGAGAATTCTCCTTCAGAAATTATTTTCCCTGAAAAAACACCGGTTTGTCCCCAAACGATCAGTCCGTTGGTTGAAAGAATGATCGGCCCGACGCATATTGAAAGTTTTGAAGTTGATGAATCTCCCCAATATCTTTCTGTTTTTCGTCCGGAGTTTATTAATGAAAATGAAAAATTGCCCGTTGTAGTCTGGATTCATGGTGGATCACACGAAATAGGCTGTGGAGATCTTCCGACTTCCAATCCTTCAGTTTGGGTTAAAGAGCAAAACATAATTGTGGTTACCGTAACTTTCAGATTGGGATTATTTGGATTTCTGGGAGGCAACGGGGATAGAATTCCCAACTTGGGATTATTTGATATTATTGAAGCTTTAAGATGGATTCATCATAATATTCATGGTTTTGGCGGCGATCCAGGAAATGTAATCCTTTTGGGGCAGTCTTCCGGTGGTGATGCCATTGCTCATTTAATGATTTCGGATGGTGTAGAAGGGCTTTTTCAGCGGGTAATTATCCAAAGTGCTCCGTTGGGATTACGACATAAACGTCAGAAAATGTCTGAAGAATTTCTCAGAAAAACAGAGCATTTGAAAGATGAAAATGATGTTTTAAAAATGATGGATGAATATAGGAATTTTGTTCCTTCGGTGATGAAATATGGCTTGAAAGCAGCAATGCCTTTTGGTGTTCAGTATGGTTTTTCTCCTTTATGTTCAGAAAACGAATCGACAGAAAAGTGGAAACAGAACGCCAAAAAATATGATGTACTGATAGGATTTAATCATGATGAGACTTCCTTTTATTTAAAAACTTCGGAAAAACTGAACAGATATTTCAGAAAAGGAATGGGTTTGAGTATTTTAAATAAACTGATCAGGTTAACCACCGAAATAATTTATGAAAAACCTGCGAAGATATTTGCTGAAAATTATGCAAAAGCCGAAGGAAATATTTATTTATTCAACATTCATTATGAACTGAAAACTAATTATTTAGGTGCACCTCATTGTATTGATTTGCCTCTTGTTTTTGCAGACAAAGAAGCTTGGAAAACGGCAGATTTACTGAAAGATATTCCTTTGGAAAAGGTGGATGAACACGGGAAAAAACTTCGTGCTGCATGGGCAGAATTTGCGCGAACAGGCAATATTTCCAACACAGATTTCCCGGAAATTTTAAACCTTCAAAAACTAAATTTTTCGACAAAATGAAATTGTATTAAATATAATATTATTAGATATTTATGAAATAATATTCATTATTGTGTGATATTTTATGTATATTTAAAAGAACTAAACATAAAATATATCAATCATGAAAAACAAACAAAATCTAAGAAAGATCGATCGTGAACAACTTAAAACAATAAAAGGCGGAATTGCCATTCGAGACCGATACTGTTGTAATTATAATGAAGATGGCTATTGCTGCGAATGGGCAATGGATATGTGGAGCTGTCAACATATTTTTTGCTAATCATTAATTAATAAAATAAAGCATACACAACCAAATGTGTATGCTTTTTATTTTTAATTTATTCAGATTTAGGTATCCAAACACTTACATTTCCAGCCGGAACAGGGAAATTTCCCCAACCGTTTTCATCAATGGTCACTGTTTCTTCAAATCTTCCTAGGAAATCATAAAATTCCTGCCCTATATATTTTTCGCCCATTTCCATAGGTTTCTCATAGGCGTCTTTATTGCTTAAAACAACGGCACATCCTGAATGTTCTTCATCGCCTTCACGAACCCAACCCAAACAATTGGCATCTTCAAAATAATCTTTTTCTTCACCATATGCATAATATTTTCTGGCTTTTAGCAGTTCTTCAATCCCGTCAACTTTATCCAAAAATATTTCCTGATTATTGCCTTCTCTGTCTTTATCCACATAATGCGCACCGTATAAATCGGGATAAAATACACATGGATAACCATCTTTTCGCAATAAAATAAGTGCATAAGCCAAAGGTTTAAACCACTTTTCAACAGGAGCTTCCAAATCCTGTAAAGGCTGAGTATCATGGTTATCCACCAGACTCACCGAGTGAAGCGGATCTGCCTGCGTAAGCGTTTCATCAAAAATCCGTCGCAGATCATAAGAACCTCCTTCATGAGAAGCCGTATGAAAATTATTGTGAAGCGAGCTGTCGAAAAGACTCATACATCCTTCGGTTGCTTCAATGTATTTTTGTAGTAAATTTAATTGCCCGGGCGCCCAGTATTCACCAACAGCAAATATATTTTTTCCGGAATTGGATCGTAGCAGTGTCAGCCATTCTTTATAAAAATCAAAAGAAATATGTTTTAACGCATCTAGTCGCACACCGTCGAAATCGGTTTCATCAAAATACCATTTCGCCCAGCTATTCAGCTCTTCCCGAACAAAAGGATTACGATGTTCCACATCATTATACATCAGGTAATCATAGTTTCCTTTTTCATCGTCAATCATTTCCTCCCATTCTGTTCCGTACTCATTTTTTATCTTGAAAATATGAGAATCCATTCCTTCAGCATAATCTACGCCGCTGAAACAAGTAAAATTCCATTCAAAATCTGAATATTTTTTTCCTCTTCCGGGAAATGTAAATTTGGTATACGACTGAATTTCGATCTCGTCTGAAATTATTTTCTCACGATTTTCTTCGTCTACTTTTACAGCTTTAAAGGTTTCCAGTTCATCGCCTCCGCCTTTATGTCCTAAAACAATATCAACAATCACCTGAATGTTTTTTTCTTTTAAGGCTTTAATCGCTTTAATATAATCGTCTTTGGTTCCGTATTTTGTGGGAATTGTTCCTTTCTGATCAAATTCACCAAGATCAAAAAGATCATAAGCATCGTAGCCAATAGAATGACCGCCGTTTGCGCCTTTGTAAGCTGGAGGAAACCACACCGAAGTGATTCCTAATTCAGATAAATAATCTGCGTTTTGTGCTGCTTCTTTCCAAAGCTTTCCAGCCCCGTCTGAATACCAGTGGAAGAACTGAATCATCGTTTCATTCATAAATTGTAAAATTTGGTACTAACAATTTAGCGAAAAAAATCGAGATTATCAATCCTCAAATTCTGTAAACGGAATTTTTAGTTGAACGGAAACCTGTTTTTTTTCTTCCGTATTAAGATGAGATAATGATAAACCCAGCAAACGAACAGGTTTATCGAACGGTCTGAGTTCCCAAAGTTTTTTTCCGGTTTTGAAATACTGGTCAGAAGACGAAAAATATTCTTCTTTGGTAATGCTTCGCGTAAAAAGAGAGAAATCTTTATATTTAATTTTCAGCGTTAACGTTCTTCCGAGAATATTATTTTTTTGCAGTCGGGTATGAAGTTCTTCACTTAAACTTTCCAGTTTTTCATTTACCTGTTGCTGGTCAAATAAATCTTCAAAAAAAGTTCTTTCCACCGCGACACTTTTCTGTATTCGATGAGGTTTTACTTCAGAGTTATGAATTCCGCGAACGACATTATAATAATAGCCACCAGATTTTCCGAACATTCTCGTCAAATCTTCTATTGATCTTTTCTTTAAATCTTTTCCTTTATAGATTCCTAGGCTAAACATTTTATTAGCCGTAACCTTTCCAACACCGTAAAATTTTTCAACGGGTAATTCTTCAAGAAATTCTTCAAGCTTGTCGGGATGAATGGTTTTTTGTCCGTTTGGTTTATTGATGTCTGAAGCAACTTTAGCTAAAAATTTATTAACGGAAATTCCGGCCGAAGCAGTTAATCCTGTGGCTTCAAAAATTTTCTGACGAATTTCTTTAGCAATCTGATTGGCAGATTCTATTCCTTTTTTGTTTTCTGTAACATCCAAATAGGCTTCATCTAAAGAAAGTGGTTCTACCAAATCGGTATATTCGTAAAAAATTTCCCTGATTTTTTTTGAAATTTCTTTATACCGTGCAAAACGCGGCGGAACAAAAATTAAATGCGGACATTTCTCTTTTGCTGTTTTACTGGGCATCGCAGAACGAACTCCGAATTTTCGGGCTTCATAACTAGCTGCAGAAACGACACCTCTGTGCCCGCCACCCACGGCAATAGGTTTTCCTTTTAGTGTAGGATCATCATGCTGCTCTACGGAAGCATAAAATGCGTCCATATCAACGTGAATTATTTTGCGAACGGGAAAAGAAAAATCCATACCGCAAAGATATGGATTAGTATTTTTTAAATTAATTTCTTTTGTCTTGAAACAAAAGAAACAAAAATTCAAGACTTGGAAATTTCAACTAAAAATAAACTCTGTTCTCTAAAAATTCTAAAACTCGCGCGAATTAAAATTTTGTTTTTCACTTCTAAATTCCTCTCGCGCTCAAACAGTAGAATTTTTTTACGCTCACAGATTTTATTTTCTTAACGTCTCAATTTCCTATGTCGATTTATTTGAGTAGTTTATCAATTGTTGATTGGATTTCAGGATCTTCCGGAGAAATAGCATAATATTTTGCAATCGCCGATTTCTGATCGATCACCATATATCTTGGGATCCAGTTTAGGTTAATATAATTATTGAAATCATTTTTCCAGCCTGTTGAAAACCAATAATTTTCTTTGTCTTTCATTTCGAATCGTTCAAGACTTTTTTCAAAACCTTCTCTGGAACGGTCTAGTGAAAGGAATACAAAATCAATATTCTTATTACTTTCTTCCAGTTCTTTAGCTTTCGGAAGCGCTTTTAAACAATCTCTGCACCATCCGGCCCAGAAATCGATCACTAAAACTTTTCCTTTATGCTGATCAAGAATTTGTTGTATTGTTACGGTTTTCCCTTCTTTGTTTTCCAATTTCTGAGCTAAAGCTTCTTTAGAAAAACTGGTTTTTAAAACTTTCGGAACCTCTTGCGCATAGCTTAATCCGAAAATGCTTAGTATTAAAATTAATAGTAACTTTCTCATTTTTTCAATTTCATTTTATGCAAATCTAAACAATGAAACGCAATTGTAAACTGCTTTCGTATTATTTAGTAAAAATTTAAGAGATTGAATTTTTCTATAAATGGCTATAATTTTCGCAGATTAAGTAAAAAAATTAATTAAACATTAAGTGATTAAGATTTTAAAACTTTATGCTTAAATGGCTTAAACCAAATTAATTTATTGATTTCTTAATTTTAAAACATTGTAAATTACTTAAATCCTTAATGTTTAAAAGAGAAAATAAACAAAGTTTATTTAAATTAAGAAAATTAAGATGTCAAGTTTAAATTTATTTTATTGGTAAGTTCTCACTAAACCTTTCACCACCACAATTACATTCGGCATCGCCTTATTTGCGGCATTCAGAACTTCTTCATGAGAAACGGCAAAGGCAATATCAGGACCGCCCAGATCGGTAATCACGGAAATACAGAAACAGTCCATTTCCATATGCTTAGCTACAATGACTTCGGGAACAGTGCTCATGCCTACCATATCACCACCAATGGCTTTTATCATGCCGTATTCTGCAGGAGTTTCAAAAGTGGGGCCTTGCAATGCTACATAAACTCCCTGATGAATGTTGATATTATTTTCCTGAGCTGCTTTTTCAGCCACAGAAATCATTTTTTTGTTATATGGTTCGCTCATGTCTACGAAGCGAGGTCCCAATTCATCAATGTTTTTGCCACGAAGCGGATGTTCGGGCATCATATTGATATGATCTTTTAAAATCACAATATCAGCGACATTGTAATCAGGATTTACCCCGCCACAAGCGTTGGAAAGGATAAGATTTTGAATTCCCAGCAATTTAAAAACACGTATTGGGAAAGTTACGGTTTCCATAGAATGACCTTCATAATAATGAAAACGGCCACTCATCATCAATACTTTTTTACCTTCTAAAATTCCGTAGATTAATTTTCCGCCATGTCCAACAACGGTAGTCTGTGGAAAATTAGGAATGTCTTTGTATTCCAATACATGAAGGGCTTCTACTTCATCCTGAAGTTTTCCCAATCCGGAACCTAAAATAATGGCAAAATCAGGTGTATCCTGAATAATACTTTTAATGAAATCTGCAGTCTCCTTAATTTTTTCTAACATAATCTAAGATGATTTGATCGAATTCTTCTCTTTTATCAATAATGACATTGATAGGCCAGTAGTAAAGAATATCTCTAAGATAGTCAAAAGATTTTAGACGAACATAATCTTTCTCAGTAGTTAAGATCAATTTGTATTCACCTAATTTTTTATATTCTGCAACGATTTTTTTTATATCATCCTCAGAAAAATTATGGTGATCTCTGAATTTCAAATGCTTTACCCTTTGCGAAAATTTAGACAAGTGCTGAATAAGTGGTGCCGGGTTGGCAATTCCTGTGATGAGAAGGATATCGTAATAATTCAGGTTGTTGTCGGGATGCATTTTTTCTCTCCCGTACACATTTTCGTCATATCCGATGGATGAAAAGAATACTTTTTGGGTGCGATCGGGTCTTATTCTCGAAATATAATATTGCTTGGTTTCCTCCGTCAGTTCATCAGGGCATTTACTTACCATAATGATATCCGCTCTTTTTACACCTGCTCTGGATTCTCGCAAATCTCCGGCAGGAAGAAGATAATCTTTAAAATAAGGATCATTGAAATCGGTCATCATAATATTGAATCCCGGCTTGATGGCTCTGTGTTGCATGGCATCATCCAATACCAGCACATCAAGATCCATATCGCTGATTACTTTTTTGGCACCCGGAACTCTCTCTTCAGAAACGGCAATGACAAAACGGTTTTTAAAACGTTCAAATAACTGCATCGCTTCATCACCTACGATCTTGTAATTACTCTCGTAATTGGTGACTTCGTAGCCTTTCGTCAGTCTTCCGTAGCCGCGCGAAAGCACTCCCGTTCTGTAATTTTTAGAGAGATACTGAGCAAGGTACATCACCATTGGCGATTTTCCGCTACCGCCCACAGAAAGGTTGCCGACGCAGATTATCGGAGTTTTGAATTTCGTAGATTTAAATATTCCCAGATCATACATTGTGTTTCGGATACCCGTGACCAAATGATAACCGAGGGAAAAAGGATAAAGGTACCATCTTTTCATACGATTGCAAAAATAAGAATTTTCACAGGGAATTACTTCAATATGGTAGCTTCTTTTCAATATTTATTTTAAAGAAGTTATTCCTGATTATTACTAAATTAAAGTATTTTTGTGGAGTTATATTAATTACATTGAGGTATTTTATTGAATTTTCCTACAACGGTAAAAATTATTTCGGCTATCAGATACAGCCGGATGCTATTTCTGTGCAGGAAGAATTGGAAAAAGCACTTTCCACGATTTTAAGAGAAGAAATAAAAACGACAGGAGCGGGGAGAACAGATACAGGGGTTCATGCCAAGAAAATTTTTGCTCACTTTGACACCGAAAAAGTGTTGGATGAAGGTCTTACGCGAAGGCTGAACAGTTTTCTTCCACCGGATATTTCCATTAAAAGAATTTTTCAGGTAAAAGATGATTTTCATGCACGTTTTGATGCCACATACAGAACGTATGAGTATTATATTTCTTTGGATAAAAATCCGTTTACACAAGAATCTGCTTGGCAACACTGGCGAAAAGGGTTGGATATTGATAAAATGAACGAAGCCTGTAAGATTTTATTTGAATATGAAGATTTTACAAGTTTTGCTAAACTGAAAACCGACAACAAAACCAATATCTGCAAAATGTACAAAGCAGAGTGGGAGCAAAACGGAAGCGAACTGAAATTCACCGTTTCTGCCAACCGATTTTTAAGAAATATGGTAAGAGCGATTGTTGGAACGATGGTGGAAATTGGTTCAGGGAAAATAAAACCTGAAGATCTTCGAATAGTAATTGAAGACAAACACCGAAATTCTGCGGGAACGTCTGCGCCGGCTCATGGACTGTATTTGGTGGATGTTGGGTATGACTTTGATTGATTTAAACACAAATGTCACAAATAATACAACGCATATTCTCTAATAATTTAAAAATTGCTTTAACTGGATTGGTGTTATTTGTGGAAAAAATTAGTGCAATTTGTGTTTAATTAAAAAAACTAAACCCATGGACGAAATAGAAAAACTAGCCTTTGCTCTGAAGCATTTCGCAGGAATTGAAGAAGACGATTTCAAATTATCTGAAGATTTCTGGTTTCCCTAAAACGTATAAAAAAGGTGACTTTTTCAATCTTCGCGGAACGGTTTGTACCTATTTCGGGTTTATTGTGGATGGCATTTTCCGTTCTTATACGATTGATGAAAAAACGGGGGAAGAGAAAAATGTTTTTCTGTATTCGGCGAATGGTTTTGTGGTTTCCTTTAAAAGTTTTATCAACCAGATTCCTTGTGATTATCACACGCAGGCTCTCACGGATTCTACTATTATCTACATCAGATATACAGATTTGCTTTCTCTTTATCAGCAATCGCATCGTTGGGAAAAGTTTGGAAGATTAATGGCGCAGGAAGCTTTTAATGTTACAATGACGAGAATCGAAGGGTTTCTTTTTAAATCCGCCGAAGAGCGATATTTAGACCTCATCAAGCAGCATCCCGATATTTTCAATAATGTTCCGTTGTATCATATTTCCTCGTATTTAGGAATTCAGGGGCCGTCTTTAAGCAGAATCCGAAAAAGAATTTCGGGTAAGTAATACGATTTTAGCCGAGGTTAAAATTATCCTCATTTTATTCGCGGAACTTTGTCTCATAATTTAAAACCAATTAAAAATAAAAGTTATGAAAACAAAAACTATCGTATTAATTCATGGATTATTTGTGAACAATACAAGCTGGAAAGAATGGAAAACATATTTCGAGGCACAAGGCTACACCGTACACACACCTGCAAACCCAGGGCACGCCGGAAACCCCATTGATTTAAAGAAAAATATCCCGTCTGATTTAAAAGATGTAGGCTTCGATGATGTGGTAAAATACTTATCAACATTTATCGATACCCTTCCAGAAAAACCAATCGTAATCGGACATTCTTTCGGTGGATTGATGGTTCAGAAATTAATTGATATGGGAAAAGCTGTTGCCGGAGTCAGCATCGATGGCGCTCCTCCAAAAAATGTAATGGCTCCTTTTTCTACAGTGAAAATTGTTTGGCCGGTTGTGAATTTCTTTAAAGGAAACACTGCGTTTTTAGGTTCAAAAGAATGGTATCACAAAGCGTTTTTCAATAATTATTCAAGAGAGGAGAGTGATAAATTATACGAAGCCGTTGCCACTCCCGAAAGCAGAAAACTGGCAAGAGATCCTTTATTCAAATCTTCTGCAAAATTAGATTTAAAGAAACCTCACGAACCTTTATTGTTCATCGCAGGCGGAAACGATCATATTTTCCCGGCAGAATTCACCAAAAAAATGGCAGATGCCTATAAAGATAAAAACAGTATTGTTGATTTTAAAAGATTTGAAGGTAGAAGCCACTTCATTGCCGGAGAAAAAGGTTGGGAAGAAGTTGCAGGATATGTGTTGGATTGGCTGAAAAAGGTGAACTAAAAATGGTTATGACATTAAGTATTTTAATTTGCTTAATGTCTTTTTATAAAATGAATAGATATTTCTTTACTAACGAATTATTTTATACCCAATAACTACATTTTCAAATAAAAATCCTTGAACATTATTTTATCATTACAAAAAGTCTCAACCCAAACTCCTTTTTCAGTTTCAGAATAATTAAAATGAATCAAATTTTTATCAATTTTATTCGGAGAAATTAAATAAAGCCGAAGTTCATCATCACTGACAAAACATTTCAACTGAACCGGAAAAGGAAATACATTCTGAATCTGCAGATCTTTATACACGTAAACAACTGTGCAGTCAGCGCCCAATGGCGTAAAGCGTTGATTTTCTTTGTAAATATCAACAGAATGTGGAAACCGTTCAATGATTTTCAAACCCGATTGAAGCGCCAGAAAATATAAAATGGAGGAAAACTGACAAATTCCACCGCCAAAATCACTTGAAATATGATTGTTAATTAAATTTCTTCCTTCTTTAAAACCATTTTTTTGCGTTGGCTTTCCAATCAGTTTCCAGAAAGAAAAAACTTCATTCGGCTGAATAATCAAATTATTAATCTTGTCGCCGACAATCTTCAGATTATGAACTTTATTTTCATGAAAATTTCCTTTTTTGATGTTTTGCCGAAGTTCAATTTTATATTTACCAATATTTTCTGAAAGATAATTTTTAGCATAAACGTATTGATTTTTCTTTTCATCAAAATAGCGCTGCAACAATTTTAATTGCAGTTTCCAGTGATGAGGTAGCCATTTTTTCAGTTGCTGTTTCATATTTTTTCTAAAACAACGATGTGATAAGAAGCGTATTTTTTCAGGAACGTTTTACATAAAAATATATCTAATGGTAAAAAATATTTTCGCAGACTTTTCGGAAACCGATGAATGGGAAATAGTAGAATCCCTGTTGTGTTTTTTATGGTAAACTGATCTTTTGAAAGCTCAGAAATTTCTGATATGGTAAAACTATTGTTCGCGTGCCAGTCTTCCTGCGGAGAAATGCCTTTGCTTCTGGCTTTGGTAGGATAATCAAAAATTAAAGTTCCTTTAGCAGTCAATTTCTGATAACATTCATGTAAAAAGATGTAGTTTCCTGCTTATTCTGATGCATGATTACATGAAAACAAAAAATAAAATCGAATGTATCCTCAAATGGAATTCCCGAAATTTCTCCTTTTGTGATAATTTTTTCAGGATATTTTTGTTGCGCAATATTCAGCATTTCTTCACTGAAATCTGTTCCGTGAGTCGCGAAATTTAATAATCTTCCGGTTCCGCAACCCAAATCCAGCACTTTAGAATATTTTTTATCGTAGAAGAAAGTAGTTAAAAATTTCCTTTCCTGCTGATCAATATAGTTCCCGTAAGAATTCCCGAAACGATTTTCATCGTAGGTTTTTGCGAGATGATTGTAATATTCTAAAATGCGGGTTTTCATGGTTTAAAAAGTCTATCGTGGAAATCTTCAATTTTACTCACTTCCTCAATTTTTATTCCGAATTTTTTCTTTGGAAGTTTATTTAGATTGGAAATGAAAATTTTCTCATAACCTAATTTTTCAGCTTCGGTAATTCTCTGTTCGGCCTGCGCAATCGGACGAATCTCTCCGCTCAATCCAATTTCTCCCGCAAAACAATAATGTTCGGAAATGGCGATATCTTCATTTGATGAAAGAATAGATGCGACAACCGCAAGATCCAATGCGGGATCATCCGTTTTAATTCCTCCGGTAATATTTAAGAAAACGTCTTTAGCGCCTAATTGAAAGCCTGCTCTTTTTTCTAAAACAGCCAAAAGCATATTCAGTCTTTTGGCATCAAAACCTGTCGAACTTCTTTGCGGAGTTCCGTACACTGCCGTGCTCACTAATGCCTGAATTTCCAATAACATCGGTCGGTTTCCTTCCAAAGTTACGGCAACGGAGTTTCCGGAAAGTTCTTCAAATTTTTTAGTAATTAAAATTTCAGAAGGATTTCGGATTTCTTTTAAACCTTGTGAGATCATTTCATAAATTCCAATCTCAGAAGTTGATCCGAAACGGTTTTTATTGGCTCTCAACAATCTGAAAAGGTGATTTCTGTCGCCATCAAAATTCAAAACAACGTCTACCATGTGTTCCAGTACTTTCGGCCCGGCAATTTGTCCGTCTTTCGTGATGTGACCCACCAAAAATACAGGAACGCTGTTTTCTTTGGCATATTTAATAATTTCGTTGGAGCATTCTCTGATTTGGGAAACTGTTCCCGGAGAACTTTCAATCAACTGAGATTGCAAGGTCTGAATAGAATCGATGATGACAAAATCGGGTTCCAGCTTTTTGGCTTCGTGAAGAATTTTTTCCAGATTGGTTTCTGTAAAAAGAAAACAGTTTGGATTTTGAATATCCGTCAGTCGGTCGGCTCTCATTTTGATTTGCGACGCACTTTCTTCCCCTGAAACATAGAAGATTTTTTTCTTCATTTTCAAGGCTAATTGAAGAAGAAGTGTAGATTTACCGATTCCGGGCTCACCACCGATTAATGTTACGGAACCTAAGACAATTCCGCCGCCTAATACTCGGTTTAGTTCCTCGGAAGGCGTTTTTATTCTTGGTTCTTCATTGGTTTCAACTTCAATAATGTTGATGACATTTTGTTTCGATTTTGAGAAAGGTGGAGTTTTAGACGACGTTTTTTCTACGACTTCTTCCACCAAAGTATTCCATTCGCCACAGTTTTTACATTGCCCCATCCATTGTGGATACTGGGTTCCGCAGTTTTGACAGAAATATGCTGTTTTTAGTTTTGCCATGATGTAAAATTATGAAAAAACTCATCATCAAAAAATGAATGAATTTATAAATATTTTGAAAAATAGAGCCTATTTTAAAGTCCCGAAGGGATGGTTTATGACAGAATCGGATATAGTCCGATTAATAATATGAATATTCAGTAAGGTTATTAGAGAGTCGTTTAAAAAGATTCGTGCCTAGATTCCTGTTGAATGTTAAACTTTATTGATATTTCAAGTCTTTAAACTACAGACTAAGTATCTAGCCCCGATTGCAACGACATCCTTTTGTGCAGCGAAGCGGAACAAAAGATATAGTGGAAAGCGGGAGAAGCTTCTAAAAAAATAGTAAAAAATAACATAGATCAAGATGAGGTTCCGCGGCTTTCTTTACCTTTGAACCATTCAAACAATAACAATTTAAACAATGAAAAAGATATTTTTAACTTTCGTTTTTGCTTTATTGAGCATAGTAGGTTTTGCACAGACAGGTTGGGTGGTAGACCCAATGCACTCTTCTGTAAACTTCAATATCAAGCATATGGGAATCAGCTTTGTACAAGGTCGATTTGATACTTTTACAGGAAAAGTAATTACCAAAGGAAACACGCTGGATAATGCTACTTTTGATTTTACTGCAGATGTAAATTCGATCAATACAGGCGTTGAAATGAGAGATAAGCACCTTAAAAGTGCAGACTTTTTCGATGCCGGAACGTATTCTGAGATAAAATTCCAAAGTACTTCTATCGCGAAAGATAAAGGAACTAATGCTTATCTGTTGAAAGGGAAGTTAACGATCAAAGATATAACGAAGGATATCACAGTTCCTGTTACTTTTGGCGGAACTACAAAAAATCAGCAGGGAAAAGAGGTTTTGGGTTTCCAGACAACATTTAAGGTAAACCGTTTAGATTATAACATCAAATATGATCCAACGGGAGCAGGTGTAGCAAAAGACGTTGACGTTAACTTATATTTTGAGTTAATTAAGCAATAATTTTCATATTAATTTGGTTTAGGAAAGAGGTTTTCATTTTTTTGAAAACCTTTTTTGTTGAGTATTGCTTTATGTATTATTTATGAAAACTCATAATTAAGGTTTAAAAGTAAATTCCCTCAAAAATGCTAAATCTTTGAGGGAATCATTCAATAAAAGAATTCGGTATTTATCTCTGAACCGCCTTCTTCATCGCATCCGGACGAAGCACTCTGTAACGCACTTCCATATCTTTCGGAATGTAGAAAACCAATGGCAATTTGCTGTTATACCTTACGGTTTCAGGCTTTAGGTTGACAAATTGTTTTGTCAGCTTCTGATCCGGACAGCCCATCAAAGTACCACCTACTTCACCTTTAGATTCCACATCGTAATAGGTGTAACCCCAACCTTGTAAATCCTGAGTTTTCACTTCGCCCATCATAAAGTGTCTATTGCAATCCAGCATTTTTTCGGCACCTACGAAAAATTCTACTTTTAAGTCATTTTCGTTTTTAGCAACTGGCAACTGAATATATACTTGCTTAAAGCCTTCTTTCGCTCTCGGAAACATTTCAATCTCCAGTTTGGCAAACTTCTCTGCTTTCTTTTGGGCAAAAGCATTCATTCCAATCATCATTACCAAACCTGTCATTAGTGTCTTTGAAAATTTCATAATTTTTGTATTTTAATTTTACAAATTCCTAAAAGCCAAA
>DKLU01000491.1 GCA_002455915.1 Chryseobacterium sp. UBA6632 | reverse complement strand
GAAGATTTTTCACTCTTCACCGCACAAATGGATTTTGCAGAAACGGCTGGATGAAGCTTATTTTTTAATGAAAGAAAAACAGCAGTCGCCTTCGGAAATTTATGTGGATTTGGGCTTTGAAGATCTTTCTCATTTTTCTTATGCCTTTAAAAAGCAGTTTGGATTTAGCCCGAAAAATATCGCAGCAACACTTTAAAGAGTTAATTAATTCTGCTCAGGAAACTGTTTTCTGAAATGCAAAGGAGAAATTCCGACTTTGGTTTTAAAAATTTTGGTAAAGTGGGAGGGATGTTCAAATCCGAGTTCGTAAGCAATTTCGCTTACCGGTTTTGTGGTTCCCAAAAGGCTGTTTTTTGCTTTGTCGACCAACTTCAGATGAATGTGCTCTATCGTCGTTTTGCCTGTAAATTTACTGAGCAAATCTGATAAATAGTTAGAAGAAAGATTCAGTTTTTCGGCGAAATATTTTACTTCGGGAATCCCTTTTTCTATCAAATGGTCATCATTAAAATAATCATTAAGGAGACTTTCGAAACGTTGGGTTACATCGTTTCCGGTTTTGTTTCGGGTAAAAAATTGCCGGTCGTAGAATCGGTCGGAGTAATTCAGAAGCATTTCAATCTGGTTTAAAATCAATCCCTGCGTATGGCGGTCAATATTCTGGGAATATTCTTTTTTAATTTTTACAATTACCTCATCAAGCAAAACTTTTTCATCTTCCGAAATATGAAGTGCCTCATTGCTTTCGTATTGAAAAAAACTGTACTTCTGAATTTTTTTACCTAAATCTGAACCATAAATAAAATCAGGATGAAATGCCAGAAACCAACCTTCCTCAATCTCTGTATCTGCACTCGGACTCATCACCTGATTCGGAGCGGTAAACATCAAAGTACCTTCCTGAAAATCATAGTTTGAGCGGCCGTATTTTAAACTTCCTTTAAATTTTTTGTAAACAGTAGTGTACAAATCAAGGCTGTACAGATAGTCTGCGAAATTTTCGTCGGAACGGCTTACGTTTTTCAGATCAATCACCGTGATCAAAGGATGTTTAGGACTTCCATAACTGTAAAAACGATGAAGGTCTGCAACAGATTTTATGGAAATAAAAGCGTCTGACATTTTTCTGATTTTAGTTAAAGTTAAAGATAATATTCATTACACGACATTTTTTACCGCAAAAGGCTCAAAAGAAATGTTTGAAAAAATTGAATTCAAAAGTTTACAAAATGTTATAATTGATTTACTTTATTAAAGTTTTGTTAGCTTTTTTAAAGCTTATTCAATATTAAAATCTTTTGTGACTTTTGCGGTTTAAAATACAATGATTAATTCTGCATCAATCTCAGAAAATCTTCCTCAGAATTTTTATTTTTCAAATCGATATAAAACTGCGCATCTTCGCCAATCACATATCTTAATTTGGAAAGCCGGTCGGTTGCTGCGCCGAAAATAGTTTCTGCAACTTCTTCTGCGCTTGCTTTCGGAAGATGTTCTGTCCGCTTGGTGAATTTTGGGATAAACGCTGTCAATTCCGTATTATATTCTTCAATTGTATTTTGAACCATCTCGATTCCGTTTCTGAAATTGGTGGCAATACTGCCCGGTTCTACTATTTTTACATCAATTCCAAACGGAGAAACTTCAAAATGTAAAGCTTCGGAAAATCCTTCCACTGCAAATTTCGAGCTGTTGTATAAACTTGCAAAAGGTCCCGCTGTAATTCCTCCGAACGAAGAAATATTAATGATGGTTCCTTTTTTCTGGGTTCGCATTATCGGTAAAACGGCTTTAGTAACATTCATCAGACCAAAAACATTCACTTCAAACTGTTTCAGAATCTGTTCAGGATTTGAAGATTCAAAAACGCCCATCAATCCGTAGCCTGCGCTGTTTAATAAAACATCAATTGAAGCGAATGCTTCTATACCTTTTGTTATCGCTTCCTGAATTTGCTGTGGATTGGTGACATCCAGTTTTACCAACAGAACATTTTCAAGAAGATTCAGTTCTTTTTCGTTTTCCGGCGAACGCATTGCGGCGATGACATTCCATCCGTTTTGCTGAAATAATTTAGCGCTTGCTTTTCCCAATCCCGATGAGGCTCCGGTGATCAATACTGTATTTTTCATAATGAATTTGTTTTAGAATTTCTCAGACAAAGTTCCGATAAGCAAAGACGAATCGCTTGTCGATTTTACGGAATATCTTATACATTTCTACGATTTCAGTTGGGTAATTCTGTGCTATTCTTCCGCTGAAATGAACTACACTTTAGGCTTGAAGCCGAGCTAACTTTGTATCAACAAAACGAAACAATTTAATAACACTTAAAAATTAAAAAAATGGAAACTTCAACTCAAACATTGGTCAATAAAGTTTTAGCCGCTCACGGAATCAATAATGCTGCAGAATTTCAGACGGTAAAAATCCATACCCGAATCGGTGGTGCAGTGTGGGGAATGAAAGGACAAGAAAACGCTTTAAGCGATGTACGGTTTTTCGGTTCTTTAAAAGAGCAGAAAAGCATATGGGAAAATATTTTTAAAGAAAACTACACCTCATCTTTTGAGCCTGGAAAAGTTCAGTTATTTGACGAAAACGGACAGCTTATAGAATCTTTAGAAAACCCTAGAGAATCTTTTAAAGGTCATACGGTGGAAACGCCTTGGACAAGAGCCCAGCTTATTTATTTCTCCAGCTATGCAACCTGGAATTACGCAACGGCTCCTTTTAATTTTCTGGTTCCGGGAGTGGAAATCAATCACCTTGGATTTTGGAATGAAAACGGTGAAATATTGGATAGGCTTGAAGTGATTTATCCCGATGGTTTCGCCACGCACAGCAAACGACAGATATTTTATTTTAATGAAGACGGACTTTTAAAACGTCACGATTATTGGCCTGAAGTGTTGGGTGGTTCTTCTGCAACACAGATTATTGAAGACTACAAAGAATTTGAAGGCATAAAAACAGGGACAAAAAGAAATATTTATGTTCTGAATGATGAAGACAACTCTTACAACAAAGATTTTATATTGGTTTCCATCGATATTCTGGATGTAAAATTTGAAAAATAGATTATAAAAAATAACATTAAAAATCATAAAAAAATGAAAACAATTTCAGTACCTGAAAAAGAACAGCTAAGTTTTGGTGCACAGAGCATTTTAGAATCCGTAGAGAAAAAAATGGGTAAAATTCCCAATTTGTATGCAACCATTGGTTATTCATCATCCGCTTTAAAATCGATGTTGGAAACTGAAGCTTCTCTGGCTCACGATTCGTCATTTACCGCAAAAGAAAGAGAAGCTATCAATCTAATTGTTTCTCAAGTCAACGAATGTGATTACTGTTTGGCGGCGCACACGACTTTAGCGAAAATGAGAGGCTTTACAGAAGAAGATACGCTGGAAATCAGAAAAGGAAGTTTTTCGGAGGAAAAATTAGACGCTGCGATTAAGTTGGCTCACTCCATTGCCAACAATAAAGGCAACGCAGGAAACGGAGCTTTAGAAAATTTCTTCAACGCCGGATACGACGAAAAAGCATTGATTGAACTGACGGCTTTGGTGGCGCTGAGAAGCTTTACCAATTATGTGTTTGCCAATACTCAGATTCCTATTGATTTTCCTTTGGCACAGGCTATTTAAGAAGTGTTTTAATAATAAGTATTTAGTTTTAAGTGGAAGTCTTCCGGATGTATTTTCGGAAGGCTTTTTTTTTGAGAAATTTTTTGCAAAACGTATTTCTGTGCTATTTTTCAGCTAAAATGAGCTACCTATTCGGATGGGTTTGATGATAACTTTGCTTCATTCAATAACACTAAAAAGTTAAAACAATGAGTAAAATAGTTTTTATCACAGGAGCATCAAAAGGATTCGGAAAATTATGGGCAGAAGCACTTTTGGAAAGAGGAGACAAAGTAGCGGCAACAGCAAGAAACGTTTCTGCATTACAGGATTTGAAAGATAAATACGGAGATCATATTCTTCCTTTGAAGCTGGATGTCAACAACCGTACAGAAGTTTTTGAAGTAACGGAACAAGTAGAAAAACACTTTGGAAGAATTGATGTTTTGATCAATAATGCAGGTTTTGGCTTATTTGGAACGACGGAAGAAACAACGGAACAACAGGCGAGAGAACAGATGGAAACCAACTTTTTCGGTTCGCTTTGGGTAGCACAAGCCGTTTTACCGGTGATGAGAAAACAAAAAAGCGGACATATTATTCAGATTTCCAGCTTTTTGGGATTAACGACTTTGCCGCTTTTAGGATTGTACAACGCATCAAAATTTGCAGTGGAAGGCTTAATTGAAACCATCGGTTCGGAAACCGCACATTTGGGAATCAAAACCACTTTAATTGAACCTAACGGATTTGCAACAGATTGGGCAGGAGCTTCAGCAGTTCAGACTTCTTCGGATATTGCAGATTATAATCCGGTACGGGCGGCTTTTGCAGAAAGTGGAGAAAATCCGGATACCTGGGGAAAACCGGAAGCGACAGTAGAACCTGTTTTAAACCTTATCGACAACCAAAATCCTCCGCAAAGATTATTGTTTGGTAAAATTGCTTATCACGTCGTGAATGAAGTTTACACGAAAAGATTAAATGATATTCAAAACTGGAAAGAAGTGAGTATCGCGGCTCACGGTCATTAATTAAATTTAAATCCAAATCGGCGGGATAAATAATAACGTTTTTTCGTGCTAATGTTCCGCTGATTTGTGAAATTAATTTTAACCCAATATTCTCAACTTTGAATCATTAAATAACAAACAAAATCTTAATACTTATGAAAAAGACAGCCTTAAACGCAGAAACAAAATTCGCAGAAATCAACAATAACAAAATTGCTTACAGACAATTCGGAAACGGCGCTCCCTTGTTCTTTGTGAACAGATTCAGAGGAATTATGGATACCTGGGACCCATTGTTTTTAGATTCTTTGGCAGAAAAAAATACAGTCATTCTTTTTGATTATCCGGGCATCGGAAGCTCAGAAGGAGAGCTACCTTTGGATATTGTAGAAGTGGCGAGTACGGTTCCGGCTTTGGCAGACCATTTGGGAATCGATAAGTTTAATGTGTTGGGCTGGTCTTATGGCGGATTGGTGGCGCAGGCTGTGACTTTTCAGAATCAGGAAAGAGTATTAAAAACTGTTTTAATCGGAACCAATCCTCCGGGAGAAAATGCAATCCCAATTGAGCAGGTGTTTTTTGACCACGCTTTAAAACCAATTAACGATCTGGAAGATGAATATTATCTGTTCTTTGAGCCGGCTTCCGAAAAAAGCAGACAGGCAGCCCAGGAATCTCACGACAGAATCGGGCAGAGATTAGAGCGTTCATTGATTCCTTCTACGATGGAGATTTTCCAGAGATATATTGCGGGTTCGGGAACAATGAAAGAAGATAAACTGAGCTTCAGAGAAGGCTATAAAACCCTGAAATCTCCCGTTCTGGTTATTTCCGGGGACCACGACATCAGCTTTGCGACAGAGAACTGGTTTCCGCTGTTGAGAAATGCACCTACAATGCAGCATATTATTTTGAATGATGCGGGACACGGTCCTCAGCATCAATATCCGGAGCTTACGGCAGGATACATCAACCTTTTTTTAGGATAGTATAATTTCTGTTTTTAGTTTCGGTAAAATTAATTTAACTTAGATAAAATTAAACCGATGCAACATTACAAAACCCTTACCGAATTACATTTGGGTAATCATTGGGACGCTCCGGAACATTCGCTTTTCAGTATGATCGGCTGTCAGTCGGAGTGCAAATTGGGGAACAGAGAGTTTACCACAGATTGTTATGTGATTGCTTTCAAAAAAATAAAATCAGGGATTTTTATGTACGGCCGTACACCGTATGACCACGACAACGGCTGTCTGTTTTTTGCAAAACCAAGACAGATTATCGAGATGAAAAATCTTGAGTTTGAAGAAAAAGGCTATATGCTGTTGATTCACGAAGATTATCTGAATGGCCACGAACTTTTCAAGGAAATTGAAAAATACAGCTTTTTTGATTATGAAGTAACGGAAGCTTTGCACCTTTCTCCAAAAGAAGAGCAGATTATTTTGGAGCTTCATTCGAAAATTCAGAGCGAATATTTTAATAATCCTGATGAATACAGTCGTGATATTATTTTAAGTCATATTTCATCGATTTTAAAATACGCACAACGATATTACAAACGACAGTTTATCGACAGAGCGCAGGTGACAGGAAAGACGGCTTCAAAATTCAATGATGCGTTGAGAAAATACATCAGCGAAGGTTTGTTAGAAAAAAACGGGCTTCCGAATGTCGCATTTTTGGCCGACCAGCTTTTTGTGTCGCCAAGATATTTAAGTGATTTATTGAAGCAGGAAACAGGAAAAACCGCAATGGAACTCATTCATATTTTTATGATTTCCGAAGCAAAAAATCTGTTGAGGTTGGGAGAAAAAGGAGTTGCTGAAATTGCTTACGAGTTAGGCTTTGAAAATGCATCTTACTTCACAAGATTGTTCAAAAAACAGACAGGAATGAAGCCTTTGGAATTTAGGAAGTCGCAGATGAATTAGATTTAAATCAAGAATAATTTTATAAAAGACTGTTTCAGAAAATGGAACGGTCTTTTTTTATTTCTGTACTGTAAATCTGTGCTATTCTTCCCCCGAAATGGACTATTTATTCAGCCGGAACGCTTCTACCTTTGACTTATCAAAATCATCGAAAATCAATTTAAAATGAAAACTAAATTCAACCTTATTTCCTTATTTCTTTTCTTCGGATTAGCGAATGCACAATTAGAAAAAGTAGCAACATCAGATGTAGTTTGGAATGGCGTTACGACAAGCTCGGACGGAAGAATCTTTGTTAATTTTCCAAGAATTGAAGGCGATAAAGGAATGAGAATCGGGGAAGTTCTGAAAAACGGAAAAATCATTCCCTATCCAAATGAAGACTGGAACAATTGGGAATCGGGAGCAGACGCAAATGAGAAATTCGTAAGAACCAATTCACTGAGAATAGGACCGGACGGTTTGCTTTGGATTGTCGATACGGGAACGCCTTCGATGGGACAAAATCCATTATCAGGAAATGCCTTAAAATTAGTTTCAATTGATATTAAAACTAATACTATTCAGCAGATAATTCCACTTTCTGGAATTGCAAAACCTTCAACTTTTATTGATGATTTAAGAATTGCAGGAAACACGATTTATCTGACAGATGCGGGCGAACCAGCTTTAATTATTTTGGATAAAACGGCAGGGAAGGGCAGAAGAGTTTTGGAAAATCACCCCTCAACCACCGATAATTTACCGATAAAAGCAGAAGGAAAAATAATGAAAGATGAAAAAGTAAATGAAGTGAGAATCCACGCAGACCAACTGGAAATTTCTCCCGATGGAAAGTGGCTCTATTTCCAGCCTGCAAGCGGCCCGCTTTGGAGAGTTGAAACTCAATATCTGATTGATGAAAATATATCTGAAAAAGATTTGGCATCCAAAGTTGAATTATTCTACAAAACTCCATCAACAGGAGGAACAACCATTGATGCGGATGGAAATATTTATGTAAGCGACGTCAATAAAAGTGAAATCATTAAAATATCACCGGAAGGAAAAGAAAGCCTGGTCATTAAAGACAAAAGATTGCTCTGGGCAGACGCTTTATGGATTGATGACGACGGATATCTGTGGATACCTACAGGTCAGCTGAACCGCTTGGCGGCATTTCAGAACGGAAAAAGCAAAGTTAAATTTCCGGTGGTGATTTATAAGCTGAAAATCAATGCAAAACCACAACGAAATTAAATTCAAACTCATTGTCATAAAAGTAAAACTCTGTGAGCTTCTATAAGTGAAAAGGCTTTGTGAAACTTAAAAAACAGGTAGTAGTTAAAAAAAATTAGTGCACTTTGTGTTAAAATCAAAGGTATTATCAAATAATCAAAAATAAATAACATTAAAAAAATATCAATATTATGAAAGCAATTGTATTAAAAGAAGCAGGAAACGTAGAAAATTTAGAATACGTAGAATTGGCAAAACCAACCCTAAACGAAGGCGAAGTATTAATAAAAGTAAAAGCCATCAGCATCAATCCGGTAGATGTGAAAAGCCGTGCTGGAAAAGGTGTTTACGGAAGAATCAAAACAGAAAATCCATTGATTTTGGGTTGGGATATTTCCGGAATTGTAGAAGAAACTAAAAGCCTAGACTTTAAAGTGGGCGATGAGGTTTTCGGAATGGTCAACTTCCCCGGACACGGGAAAGCGTATGCAGAATATGTCGCAGCTCCGGCCAATCAACTGGCTTTAAAACCGAAAAATATCTCGTTTGAAGACGCTGCAGCTTCCACTTTGGTGGCACTTACGGCGTATCAGGCTTTGGTTCACAATGCGAATATTCAGGAAGGGCAAAACGTTTTGGTTCACGCGGCTTCAGGTGGAGTGGGGCATATCGCGGTACAGATCGCCAAACATTTAGGAGCGAAAGTAACGGGAACTTCTTCCGCAAAAAATAAAGATTTTGTCTTGAGTTTAGGAGCAGATTCACATATTGATTATCACGGTTTCGACTGGAAATCTGCGGGCAGAACTTTTGATTTTGTGTTGGACACGATTGGAGGAGACAATATCGACCATTCCCTTGAAGTGACCAAAGAAGGCGGTTCCATCATCAGTATTCCGACAGGTCTGAATGAGCAGGTGACATCAAAAGCAGAATCTAAAGGTGTGAAAGGCTATTTCATTCTCGTACAATCCAGCGGCGAAGATATGAAACAGATTGCTTCTTTACTGGAAAGCGGAGCCGTTAAACCTCACGTTTCAAAATCTTTTCCTTTCGAACAAATGAGAGAAGCACATCTGGAGCAGGAAACGGGCAGAACAGTTGGTAAAATCGTGGTGACTTTGTAAAATCTATCATTTAAAATTATCAAAATGAACTTAAAAAATATTGCAGTATTGGCAATGGCATTGGTGTCATTAGCCTCTTGTAAAAAGTCTTGCAAACAGCCGAAACAAGTGGCTAATAGCGAAGTTTCTACCGAAAAAAATGCACAGTTAGAAGAGGTTTTCTCTGACAGCAAGTATCAGTTAACGGGTGTTGCCGTGGCAAAAGATAACCGGGTCTTTGTGAATTATCCTTATTGGCTGGACAATCATTCCTATTCCGTGGTTGAGGTGAAAGATGGGAAACCGGTTCCGTATCCCGATACGGAATGGAACAGCTTCAAAAAAGGTGAGGATGGACAGAATAAATTTGTCACCGTACAGTCTGTAGTTACCGATGACAAAGGATTTCTTTGGATCGTAGATGCGGCAGGAATCGGGCTTGGAAAAGTGTATCAACACAGCAGTAAAGTGGTGAAAATCAATTTAGCCAACAATAAAATTGAGAAAATCTACAGATTTCCTGAAAATGTGGTGAGTGAAGATGTCTACATCAATGATATCCGTGTGGATAATGAAAATGGTTTTGCGTATTTAACCAATTCAAATACCGGCGGAATAGTGGTTTTGAATATCAATACAGGAGCATCAAGATTGGTTTTAGCCAATTCTCCATCCGTGAAATCTGACCCGAATTATCATTTTTCTCCTTTAGGTACAGAACTTAAAAAAGGCGACGGTTCTTTGCTGAAAGTGAATTCAGACGGTATTGCACTCACTCCCGATAATCAATATCTATACTACAAACCACTTACAGACAACCATTTGTACAGAATTAAAACCGATTTGTTGAGAGATTTTAAAACCAATGAAGTTGTCTTAAACAAAAGTGTAGAAGATTTAGGGAAATTCATCACGACAGACGGGATGATTTTCGATAAAAAAGGAAACCTGTATTTGGGAGATTTGGAGAAAAATTCAATCGTGAAAATTACTCCGGATCTGAAAATGCAGACGATTGTAAAGGACGATGAAAAACTGATCTGGCCGGACAGTTACAGTATTTCTGATGATGGATATTTATACATTTCCAATTCTCAGATTCAGCTAATGCCTTGGTTTCACGACGGGAAAGATCTGTTTAAAAAGCCTTTTAAAGTGTTTAGAATTAAAATTTAAAATCAAATCAATTCAATTACAAAAATGAAGAATTTATTATTAATGATGACTATGCTGTTTGCTATGAAAATTTCTGCCCAAAATGTCCAGACATTTACCTTGAAAGAATTACCAACAAAACCCGTTAACGAACTTCTCACAAGAGGAATGATTTCCGGTGAACAGGGAACGATCGGATATTTTACGTATAAAAAAGGAGCAGTGGTTCCGACCCATCAGCATTCCAACGAACAGTATTCTCTGATTACAAAAGGGAGTGTAAAAGTGAAAATTTTGGACAAAGAATATATCGTAAAAGCCGGAGACGGAATCATCATTCCACCGAATGTTCCTCACAGTTTTACAGCACTGGAGGATGACACGATTGACATCGATTTTTTCAGTCCGGCAAGAAAAGACTGGATTGAGGGAAAGGATCATTATTTTGAGAAGAAATAGGTTTTTATCAAATATTTTTTTAGACAACATCACTCCCAATTATTATGAAAAAAACAATCTTTAATTTGTCTCTTTTGGCTTTGTTCTTTTCCTTTTCGGGCAATACGCAACAGCATCCTGATAAAATCAGGAAAAAATCTAAGGATGATCGAATTTGGTATTATTCTATGATTGATGCAATGCGCAGAGGAATTTACGAAGGCGCTCATACGGTGAAAGAATTAAAAGCGCACGGAGATTTCGGGCTGGGAACATTTAATCATCTTAACGGAGAACTTGTTGCCTTGGATGGAATTATTTACAGGATTCCACCCTCCGGAAAAGTGGAAGTAGCCTCAGAAAATCTTAAATCTCCATTTACTTCACTCACATTTTTTAATGCTGATGATGTGAAAACCTTATCTTTTACAGGAAGTTTCGAGGAATTACAAGATAAAGTTCAGGCGCTATTAACCACTCAAAATCTACCTTATGCGATCAAAATTGAGGGAACTTGGGCAGAGATCACTGTGGGAGGCGCAGATCCCGTTTCTCCGGAAGATACGACTGAGCTTGCAATATTAATGAAAGTGAGGCCTCAGTACAAGGCAAAAAATATTAAAGGAACAATGGTGGGTTATTTTACGCCATCATTATTAAGTAACGTTGATCTTTCTCCGTTTCATTTTCATTTTATTTAGGATGATAGAAAATTTGCGGGGCATCTGATGTCGGGAAATCTTGTAGACGCAGAAATTAAAATTTATTTTAATGAAAAAAGCGGCTATGATATCGAATTACTACGTGAAAACAGTCGCTTCCGTCAGTTGAAGTTTCAAGGTAAAGAATCTTCTTCCGTTTACTAACTTTATACAAAAAGAATTATTATGACAAAAACATAGCAGGCGTTAGAAACTGCAGAACAAGAAGATGGCACGTATAGCTCAACAATTGTAGAAAAGCAAATTAAGAATATTCCTGATGGGAAAGTATTGATAAGAGTCGAATACAGTTCTCTTAATTACAAAGATGCATTATCAGCCAAAGGAAATAAAGGGGTTGACAAGAAACTATCCCCACACTCCGGGAATTGATGCAGCGGGAACGGTTGAAGTCTCCTCTTCGTCACTCTGGAAAAGTGGAGATCAGGTGTTAGTAACAGGTTTTGATCTGGGAATGAATACCAACGGAGGATTCGGGCAGTACATTGTTGTTCCTGAAAGCTGGATTATTAAACTACCGGAAGGTCTTACAGCTAAAGAAGCGATGATTTATGGTACTGCTGGTTTTACTGCAGGTCTTTCTGTTCAGGCATTGCTTCGCAATGGAATCACGCCAGAAAAAGGGATTGTTGCAGTTAGTGGATCTACCGGAGGAGTCGGTTCGGTGGCAGTTGCTATTTTAGCAAAATTAGGATTTCAGGTGGCGGCAATCAGCTCAAAAGAAGAAGCAACTCCTTTTTTGAAATCATTGGGTGCAGCTGAGATTATTTCAAGACAGGATTTTGAAGATAAAAGCGCTAAAGCGTTGCTTAAACCCCATTTTTCGGCGGCTATCGATACAGTGGGAGGCAATATTTTGGCAACTTTAATCAAAAGTCTCCATTATGGAGGAGTGGTGACAACCTGCGGAATGGTAGGCGGCGGAGAACTTAATACAACCGTTTTTCCTTTTATTCTTAAAGGAATTCAGCTAATCGGAATTGACAGTGTGGAAATTCCCTTGGAAAAGAGACTTCCTGTATGGAAAAATCTGGGAACTGATTGGAAACCTCAAAAACTTAACGATTTAGCAAAAATAATAAGTCTTGAAGAACTGCCCGAATATATTGATAGAATACACAGCGGGAAAATGCAGGGGAGAGCGGTGGTGAAACTTTAATAATTGAATTCTTAGGCAAGTTAAAGAGGATTAATTGGGATTGTTGTGAAATCAAAAACAAAAAAATGGATCGGAATATCCTAGTTCGTATCCTTGGAAAATTTTTGGACTTGGAAGGATTTTTTTGAAACCTTTCATTAGCGGCTGTAAACAATATTTTGAAAATGTTAAATGGCATTTAAGTTTATACATTAATCTAGAAATTGAAATATAAAATATCCGTTTTATTAAGTAATATTAATTGAAATTTAATCTTTAGATTAAAGTCTTTTGTCGTTTAATATAAACTAGTGATCTATACTATGTTTGTTACATTTGATATATAAATATATCTTATCCAACAATAAATGTAGACAAGCAAAAGAGGAAGCAGGAGCTTCCTTTTTTTTAAAAATTTTTCTCATCAAGAATTAAGAATCTGATTAATCGATAAAAGTTTTTACCATATGGTAAATCATTTTTCCGCAGTAAAGGTGAAATTTGTATAATGGAAGAATTTGTAAATTACATACTACAATTTGGTAATCTAAACAGCCAGCAGATAGAATTGATTCTAAGCAAAGCAGAAAAAATGGAACTTCGCAAAGATGAATATTTCTCTGAAGCAGGCAAAATCCCACGATATGTTGGGTTTCTTCTTAAAGGGGTAACCAGATTTTGTTATTATAATAATAAGAGCGAAGAGATTACGCATTCTTTTGTTGAGGAAAATAACTTTGTTTCAGACCAGCAGAAATTTGAATTACAGATGGTTGCCTCAGAATATATACAGGCAATCACAGATTGTGAGTTGCTTGTATTTTCAAAGAAAAACTGGGACGAGATTGGAAATACCATTGTTGTTTGGAAAGATATGGAGAATCTTATTGTCAGAAATTGTCTGATGAAAACTATCGAAAGAAGAAGTCCTTTGGTTTCTGAAGACGCAACAACCCGTTATTTATCATTCATCAGCCAATTTCCTGGTCTTGTCAATCGTGTTCCTCTCTCGCAGGTGGCATCTTATTTAGGAATTACCCAGCAATCGCTTAGCAGAATAAGAAAAAATATTCGTTAAACGATACTTTTTACCAAATGGTAAATGTTTTTTACCTGAGTTGACCAACCTTTGTATCATCATTTAAAAAATAAAAAGATGAGCAAAAAAGTAGTAATAATTACAGGTACAAATAGTGGTTTTGGTTGGCTGACTGCGCACAGCGTTGCAGCATTGGGTCACAAGGTTTATGCAACAATGAGAGACACGGAAGGCAAAAATGCCGATAAAGCGAAAGCGCTCTCAGCAGTTGAAAACATAACTGTTTTAGACGTGACCATTACAGATGATACCAGCGTAAAACAAGCTATAGAAACTATCATAGCAGCAGAAGGCTCTGTTGACGTCCTCGTAAATAATGCAGGATTCTCTATGAATGGTGTTGCAGAAAGCTTTACAACAGCAGATGTACAGTCAATGTTCGATGTGAATGTATTTGCACCCTGGAGATTCATTAAAGAAGCTTTACCGAAAATGCGTAAACAGGAAGACGGATTGATTATCAATGTCACGAGCGGATTTGGAAGGGTTTCTTTTCCTTTTGCAACAGTTTATGCCGCTTCGAAGTTTGGTTTGGAAGGACTGAGTGAAGGATTACATTATGAGGTTAAACGCCTGGGAATTGATGTTGCAATTGTAGAGCCGGGTGCTTTTCCGACAGAAATGTCACTGAAGACCGGCAATGCTTCAGATCAGTCCGTATTTGAAGGATATAGTGCAATTGCCGAAATTCCCAACAAAATGATGTCTGCGCTGGGAGGACTGATTGAGTCTCATCAAACCAATCCACAGGATGTTGCAGATGCTATTGTAAAACTTATCACTGCAGAAAAAGGCAAAAGACCTTTGAGAACTGTTGTTGACCCGATAACCGGAGAATATATTGAAGCAGTCAATAAAACTGTTGAGGAAGAATATGCAAAGGGATTGACCTTATTTGGAATGGGAGAGTTGTTAGATTAATTCCAATATTCATACAGATTATAGGAATATAGAAGTAAATAATAAAATGGCATTAACTAAAAGCAGTTGATGCCATTTATTTTTATAAAAATGGTAAGTCACCGATAATAATATAAAACTCAGAACAAAAAAATCTCCTTATATCGGGTGGAATTATTGAAGTTTAATCGTTACAGTAAAGTATTCTGTCTATACTTTTTATTCTTCAGTTAAAAGACTGTCGAAATTTTAAGGGTGATAAATTGGTCTTCATTTTGAAAAGCCGATTTAACGATTGCGGTTGCTCAAAACCTAATTCATAAGCTATCTCACTTACAGATAAGCTAGTGGTGATGAGTTTTTCTTTAGCTACTTCGATTATTTTTTCGTGTATATGTTGTTGCGTATTTTGGCCAGTTAGTGAACGCAACATATCACTTAAATAATTTGATGAAATTGTGAGTTTGTTCGCTAAATATTCGACCGTAACTAAACCATTTCTTTGCGTTTCTCCGTTATCAAAGTAATCATTTAACAATTGCTCCATCCTTGAAAGTAAATCATTGTTTATTACTTTTCTTGTAATAAATTGACGCTCATAAAAACGATTGCAGTAGTTCAGAAGTAGATCAATTTGCGCTAAAATGATGTCTTGGGTATGCTTGTCGATATATTGATACTCTTTTTCTATTTTTTGGAAGATTTCAACAACATTTTTTTCTTCTTGTATTGAAAGATGCAGGGCTTCATTAATAGAATAGGAAAAGAAACCGTAATTTTTTATAATGCTTTGTAAAGGATGATTTTTCAAAAAAGCAGGATGAAACATCAACACATATCCCATTCCAATGTTATCATCGAATTTAATGCTTTCATCAATTTCAACAGATTGTACCTGTTTAGGTGCGGTAAAGGTCATTGTGCCTTTTTCAAAATCATAATACTGCTGTCCGTATTTTATTTTTGAATGGATATTATTTTTTAATGAGATCGTGTAAAAATCAGTAGAAAAACTTTCCCATACATCAGAATTTACAGCATGTATTTCAGAAATCAAAACCACACTTACCAAAGGATATAATGGTGGAGGAATAGATAATAAACGATGAAATTCTGATAAAGATTTAATTGTCTGCATATTTATATAGTAATCCAAAAATAATTAAAACAACTATTTCTATGGCGCTAGCCAAAACAATTGTTTTATAAAAAATCCATCTAAAACAAATCCTGATAATCGAGAAATAATAATTCCTAAAGTTACAAAAAACAATAATGCACTTAAAACTGATTTCCAGGAATTCCAATCATTGAAAAAGAATAAATAAAGTCCTAAGCCGATAATAAATCCCCATTTAACACGCATTTCAATCATTTGATAACCGCTTTCCTGTACAGAAATTTTGCTGATTAAATTGGGTTTGCAGGTTAAAACCAACCCTGCAACAAACAATACAATTCCTATTATTTTTAAAGATATTGCCATTATTTCTCGGATAAGTTTTCTTTGAAAAACGGGATCAAATTTTTCAACGCTTCTGACATTGCTTTTGGTTGATCGTATAAATTATAATGACTGGCTTCTTTTACGATGTGCATTTTTTTGTTTTTTGATGCTGCTTTATTATATAAGTCAAATCCGTCTCTGTAAGAACCGAAAGCACCTACTTTATCTCCAACAATAACCAATAAAGGCTGTGTAAGTAAGAATTCGGCAAGATGAAAGGCGTCGAATAAGATGAGGTTAGACATACTTGTAAAAAGTAGTTTATTGTTTGAAGTCGGATATTCGCCTCTTGGTGTTCTATAATAATCGATAGCTCCCAACATATCAAATTCGTCCATTCCTGCTTTTTTTGCTTCCTCCACAGAATTTGGTGTCCAGTTGACAATCATTGGTTCTTTTCCGTTGGCCTCTGCTGTCCGTTGTGCAGAAACAGCTTCTAAAGTTTCAAGATAATTGCTTTCTCTGAACGCTCGGCTCGCATTGGTTCCTACTACTGTTGCTACTGCTTTTATTCTTCTTTCTGTCATTGCCGCATGTGCTGCATAACCACCACCGGCACAAATTCCCAATATTCCAATAGAATCTTTATCTACAAAATCCAGTGTAGTAAGATAATCTACTGCACAGCGAATGTCTTCCACACGTGTAATAGGGTCTTCCAGATATCTGGGTTCTCCATCGCTTTCTCCCTGAAAAGAAGCATCGTAAGCCAAAGCTATAAATCCTTGGTCGGCTAGTTTTTGTGCATACAAGCCCGCAGTTTGTTCTTTAACACTGCTCCCCGGATGAACACAAACTATTGTTGTATATTGCTTGGTTTCATCAAAATTATCAGGTAAATGAAGATTTCCTGAAATATTCCAGTTTCTGTTTTTAAAAACTATTTTTTTTATTTTCATACCTTTTCTTTTTTTGTGAAATATTCTCATTTTTTCTTAATTATTCTCGTGCAGAAATATTTCTTTATAAAAAATCATTTTTGACATTGTTTTATATTTATAATGCAAATTTCGTGGTACTTTGAAAATTAAATGTTTCCAAATCAAGGTTAATTGTAACTAAAATGGGTGTAGTTGTGTGTAAAGTTTGGTTGATTAATTATAAAATAAGTTTAAAAAAAGGCAACTATATAAATGTACTATAATCTATTTAGTGCAGCACTTCCGTAAAAAATTACATTACTATACTGTAATTATTTTCCCAAAAGCAGTTTCCAACAATAGAAAAATCTTTAAAAATTTGATTGGCACTTTAAAGTTTAATGCTTGCTTTAATTAAGTAACAGATTTTTTATGGAATCACTTTTGGCTAAAGTAAAACTCGTTTTGGCTAAATTATTTTCTTGAAATAGCGACAACTTTGCCTTGTACAAAAGCAATAAATATGGACTTAAAAAACAGCACAATCCTCATTACAGGAGGAACAAGCGGAATAGGCTTGGAACTGGTAAAGCAACTGACAAAACAAGGTTCAGAAATCATTATTACGGGACGTAATCTTGAAGCATTATATGAAACGAAGAAACAATTCCCAAATGTTCATACTTTCCAAAGTGATGTAAGCAATCCCAAAGAGATTGAAATACTTTACAAAGATGTCACAAGGCAGTTTCCTGAGTTGAATATGATCATCAATAACGCTGGATTGATGCGACTTATAGATTTGCAGGATACTACGCTGGATCTGGAAAACATCAATCAGGAGATTGCTGCAAATCTTTCCGGAACTGTACAAATGGTGCATCAATTTTTACCGCATCTGAAAAAACAAAAATCATCGGCTATCGTGAATGTTTCATCGGCAATTGCATTTATGTCATATTCTTCCGCACCCATTTACAGCGCTACAAAAGCCGGAATCCACGCTTATACTCAAGCATTGCGTTTGCAGTTGGAAGATACCAGTGTAAAAGTCTTTGAGCTGATTCCACCGGGTGTCAATACGAATCTTCAAAACGATTGGGTGATGCAACCCAACTCAAGTATGATGATGGACGCCGATAAATTGGTAAGTACAGTAATTAAACAACTTTTGAAAGACAAGAAAGAGCTCACGCCATTTCTGGTAGGCGTTCTCCAAACAGCAAGCAGACTAATCCCAAATACACTTTTAAAGTTCGGACACAGAGAGTTTAAAAGATTTAAGGAACTTAATGTTCGTAAATAGAATTTTTCTTACAATTTAAATTTTAATAATATCAAATGATAAAGAACATCATCTCATTAATCTTATTGATAGTTTCGGTAGGATTAAATTTCAAACACGGTTGGGATACATTCAATTATAAGAAAAATCCGGAAACCTTAAAAGTATTGAGCACATTGGGCATCAGCGAATCGTTCATTCCATTTTTTGCGGTTTTGACCATTACAATCGGGATTTTGTTGATGATACCTAAAACATATTTTGTCGGCAATTTATTGAATGCCATTTCAATCCTTTTGATTATGGCTTTGGCATTAAGAGCTGAAAATTATAAAATGGCTTTAATGGAAATTCCTTTTTTAGCGTTACCTTTAATAATGATTTGGCTGAAATATCCGTTTAAAAACTAATTTTCGATATGACTGAAAAACCTTACCGAATAAAATCCATAACAGAAATCCACCGTCTGATGGAACTTCCAAAACCCCATCATCCGCTTATTGGAATGATTGATGTTTCGAGATTGAAAAATGATACGGGAATCAATGCCGTCATCTTCGATTTGTACGTCATATCGCTGAAAAGAGGATGCGACAAGCTCCTTTACGGACAGCAGAAATATGATTTTGACGAGGGTTTAATGGCATTTATGTCTCCCGGACAGATTTTAAGAGGCGAAGAAAACGGAGTTCCGTCCAATCTGGAAGGCTGGATGCTGTTCATTCATCCGGATTTTCTGTGGAATACTTCGTTAGCCAAAAAAATTAAGAAATACGAATTCTTTGATTATGCTTCAAACGAAGCTTTATTTCTTTCAGGAAAGGAGGAAATGCTTATCAATGGCATTATGGAAAACATTGAAAACGAATATGAGGCAAACATTGATAAATTCAGTCACGATATCATCATATCGAATCTGGAGACCTTGCTGAATTATGCTGAGCGCTTTTACCAAAGACAGTTCATCACGAGAAAAATAACCAATCATCAGATTCTTGACAAATTGGAAAAGTTGCTTTCAGATTATTTCAACGGTGATGATTTGATAACGAAAGGGTTGCCGACAGTTCAGTACATATCTGACAATCTTAATGTTTCATCCACTTATCTCCGCAGTTTACTGAAAACATTGACGGGGCAAAATACGCAACAGCACATCCACGACAAATTAATTGAAAAAGCAAAAGAAAAATTATCGACAACAGATTTATCCGTAAGTGAAATTGCCTATGAATTAGGATTCGAGCACTTGCAATCTTTCAGCAAACTTTTCAAAACAAAAACAAAAGTTTCGCCTTTGGAATTCAGGAAATCTTTTAATTAGAAGTTGTATGTCTAATTTTAATTACGAACATTCTCCAAAAGAAAAAGGTCTAATTTTCTATCAAATGTATTTGTGGGTCAAAGATAACAGTTAAGATTAGGTAAAAATGAATGCTGATGAATTACTTTCCTAAAACAGCAATATAAAAAACTAAATTTACAAACAACAGAAAAGCCTTTGAAATTTCAAGGCTTTTTCTCTTTATAGCTAAAAGATTAATGGAATTTATTTCCGCTGAACATTCCCGATTCGCTGTATTTAGCGTCTTTTTTTATCTTAAATAAAACCACGTCACTTTCTGCAGTCGCTTCGATTTGTAAATTTTCTTCAAGAATTATGCAGTCGCCTTTTGCAATGGTCTCATTTTCGATTTTAATTTCTCCGTTGAAACAGTAGATAAAATTGATAAATTCTTCATTCCATTCTGGGATTTTCACAGCTGTATTTTTTTGCAGTCTGATGTCGAAAATATTGGTTTCTACCCTTAATTTCAAAGGAGAATCAGCACTGTTTCCTGCAATCAATCTCCAGGTATTTTCACTGAAAACATTTTCAAACTGATAAAACTGAACTTGCGGTGGTAAGTCATTTGCAGAAGGTCGCATAAAGATTTGGAGCATTTCCACATCTTCCTCCGCACTTTCTTCGTGTGAGACTCCGCTTCCGGCATTCATCAGCATCATATAAGAATTGTTCAGGTGTTCTTTTTTACCTGTACTGTCAATATGAACCATTTTCCCGGAACGGATATAGGAAAAAATCTCATCATCCTGATGAGGATGCATCGGAACCAAACCGGGAGGCTTAAATAAAGCGTGGTCGATTCTTCCAATGGTTAAAAATCCCGTATCGTTTTTTCCGAGATTGGTTCCCGGATACAATATTTCAACGTGAAATGTCTGATTTCCGTGTGAATGTTTTTCTGAAGCTCTGATGATTTTCATAACGTAAGTTTTAATTTTTAAAACAAAAGAAACACCGCTTTTATATTTTGAAACGATGTTTCTTTTTGTAAATCAAATTTTAATGATAGTTTAAAATTCCAACCAGTTTTCCTCCGTTCGGACTTGTCCAGTCAATCGCCAGTTCAGAAATAATCTGGTCAACCGTTGTAATAATTGCGCCTGCCTGTCTCATTCTTTCCAAAGCCAGATTATCACCGTATTGAGTGTAAGAAGCAGAAGCATCTGCAGATACCTGCACTTCATATCCTTCATCCAACATTTGTAGAACAGGAAAAGTCACGCAAATTTCGGTTGTTACACCCGCCACGAAAAGTTTTTTTCTGCCTAAAGCTTTTACCGCTTCATTGAAACCTGCGTGATGCATCGCATTTACAATTCCCGGCCGTTTGATTCGGGCTTCATACGCTTCTGGTAAGATTTCCTGTAATTCAGGAATTAGCGGTCCCTGAACGTGGTCTTCCATACTTGATGTCAAAATCACAGGAAGATTAAGAGCTTTTGCAATTTTCGCCAGTTTAATGGCATTTTGTTTTACCAAATTAATGTCGTGAGAATGTGTCCACGCCATCGTTCCTACTTGGTGGTCGATAAGAAGTATCGCTGCGTTTTCCGGATTGAATGCTTTTGTGTGCATAATAAAGGTATTTAAGTTAATATTATTTTATTCTGTACTTCAGACGTTTAATTGCTTATTGTACAGGACAAAATTAGGCTGAGTTGCTTCCGGAAAACGGTGATATTTGATACAAAAAAACTGTGACAAATGTCAATGGATTTTAGTTAATGATTGATTTTTAGGTAGTTAATATTTCGTATGTTTAATCGTAGCTTTTAGTAAATAATAATCAGATTAANNGACAATCAAATGAAATTTTTTAAATTTGATAAATAACGATTTTCATTATCGCCTTTTAAAAAACTAAAATGTACGAACCACTTTTTGACTACATAGAACGCTACAGTAGTTCGAGTCTTTCCGCTGAAGAGAAAGAGAAGATTCAGTCCTTATTGTTGCCGAAGAAATTAAGGAAAAAACAATATTTTCTTGAAGAAGGAAATGTTTGTCCGTACACAGGTTTTGTCCTAAAAGGCGCGATGAGACAGTTCAGCGTAGACAGTCACGGGATTGAGTACATTTTGCAATTGGCACTGGAAAACTGGTGGATTGTTGACCGGCAAAGTTTTATGAATCAGACACCTTCAAAATATTATATCGAAGCTTGGGAAAATACGGAATTACTGATTTTACCAAGACCTAATCTTGATGCTTTTCTGGAAATTCCGTCAGTGAGAGATATGTTCTGGAAAATGAGCGAAAACAACCATATAGCTTCGCAAAAACGTGTGGATGATGCGATTAGTCTCAGTGCTTTGGAACGCTATGAAAGTTTTATTCAACTGCATCCGGATATGATTCAGAGATTTCCTTTGCACCAGATTGCTTCTTATTTGGGAATT
>DKLU01000492.1 GCA_002455915.1 Chryseobacterium sp. UBA6632 | reverse complement strand
TAATTTTAAACCTAAACCATTATTAGAAGGAGGTAATTCTCCGTTATATTTTGGTCTTGCTAAACCTTTATCATCAAATTTTGCTTTTAAAACTTCCTCAACTTTAGCCTCAAGCTTATTTTCAGCAATATATTTTTCAACATTTTGGTCGATAGCTGCATTCATGAAGAAAGCTAGCAACATTGGAGCTGGACCGTTGATTGTCATTGAAACGGATGTCAATGCATTAACCAAATCAAATCCTGAATATAGTTTTTTAGCATCGTCCAAAGTTGCAATAGAAACTCCTGCATTTCCGATTTTACCGTAGATATCCGGTGGTAAAGCTGGATCTTGTCCGTAAAGAGTTACAGAGTCAAAAGCGGTAGATAAACGTTTTGCAGGCATTTCTGCAGAAACATAATGGAATCTTCTGTTGGTTCTTTCAGGACCTCCTTCTCCGGCGAACATTCTCGTTGGATCTTCTCCTGTTCTTTTAAAAGGATAAATTCCCGCTGTATAAGGAAATCCTCCCGGAAGATTTTCCTGACCTTTCCATTTAATTAAATCACCCCAATCGTTATATTTTGGTAATGCAATTTTTGGAATTCTAAGATGAGATAAAGATTCTGTTGAGGTCTCCACTTTAATTTCTTTTCCTCTTACGAAATAGGAGTAAAATTCTTCGTGGAAAGCTTTTTTCGTATCATCCCAGGTTTTTAGGAAGTCAATATTTTCCTGTTGAAGTTCTTTTTCTGCTTTTTGATATTCAGCATCCAAAGCTTCATTGGAGATAATTTTTTTAACACCATCAATGTGATACATTGTTCTAGCTAATTCAGCTTGTTTTTCAATGTTTGCATCATACTGTTTGTTGTTTTCAACGATTTCAGAAAGGTAACGCACTCTTTTTGGAGGAATAATTGTTACTTCGTCTGTAATTTCGTGTTCTTCAAAACCGTTAAACTGAGGAGCATTGTCACCCTGAGCTTGTCGAAGGGTATCATTGACTTTAGAAACCAATCTATTGTATAATTCCGTAGTTCCGTGGTCGTTGAACTGTGATGCTTTTGTTGCATAAACAGGCATTTCATCCAATGGCTGTTCCCACAATAAATGGTTTCTTTGGAACTGCTTTCTCACAGCCTGAAGTGCATCAAGAGCACCTCTTTTGTCTGATTTATTTAAAGCAACCAAATCTGCATAATCTAGCATATCGATTTTTTCCAACTGTGTTGAAGCTCCATATTCCGGAGTCATTACATACATGGAAACATCTGCAAAATCAGAAACCTCTGAACCGGATTGTCCGATCCCTGAAGTTTCAAGGATAATTACGTCTGGATAAGCCAATTTCAACACATTTAATGCTGAATGAATAAACGGAGAAACTGAAACGTTGTTCTCTCTCGTTGCCATCGAACGCATATAAACTCGCGGATCATTAATTGCATTCATACGAATTCTATCTCCCAAAAGCGCACCTCCCGTTTTCTTTTTAGAAGGGTCAATGGAAATAATAGCAATTTTTTTATCCGGATTTGAACGAATGAAACGTCTTACCAATTCGTCCGTTAATGAAGATTTTCCTGCTCCACCTGTACCCGTGATACCGATGATCGGAATATTTAAATCTTTTGATTTTTCGTCGATCGCTTTTACTAATTCTGGCTTTTCTTCTGAAAAGTTTTCAACTGCAGAAATGATTTTGGCAATGCTTGTAGAATTTTCAAAACTAATCGAATCTAAATCATTTGCAGTAACTTCTTTTCCGGTTGCGAAATCTGATCTCTTCACCAAATCATCGATCATTCCTTGTAAACCAAGTTCACGACCATCGTCCGGAGAATAAATTCTGTCGATTCCGTAAGACATGATGTCTTCGATTTCTTCAGGAAGGATTACACCGCCACCGCCACCAAAAATCTTGATTTGCGGAGAGTTTTTCTCTCTTAAGAGATCGTAGATATATTTGAAATATTCGTTGTGACCACCCTGATAAGAAGTAAGGGCAATCGCGTTGGCATCTTCCTGAATCGCTGTATTTACAACTTCCTCTGCCGATTTGTCGTGGCCAAGGTGGATCACTTCGCATCCCGTTCCCTGAATCACACGACGCATAATATTAATCGCAGCATCATGACCGTCGAATAACGAAGCGGCTGTCACGATTCTGACTTTATTTTTTGGAGTATATTTTTGGGTTTCCATAAAAAGTATGAGAATTTCTGAATTCTCCAAATATAACAATAAAATAAAAATAGCTGTTTGAATATAATTTATTGAATTTCATTTGATTAAACAAATCGTTTAAATCATGTTGATCCAAAATAACAAACATTCGTTTAGCATAAGATCGAGATTAATTATATTCTCAAATTAAAATCTTTATTTTTGCATCATATAATATAAGGTATGAAAAAGGCATTGTTGTATTTTGCGTTGGGAACGGTTTTAAGTTTTTTGATTAATTATTTTTTTTACAGTTCAGAAAACTTGGGACTTGATATTTATTATGCTTTGGCTTTCGGTATTGCTTGGGGAATTGCATATTATCTGGATACTCCGAATTTTACCTTACCGCAAAAGCTAGGTTTATCATTTGTCATCATGGCAATTTTGGTGGCTGTGGGTACTTTATTATTTAATCTGCAATTGGCAATTCCTTCTATTTTGAAGTTCTCTACGGTGTTTGTGGCGTACTATTTATTTGCAAGCTTTAGAGGAAGCAAATCTTTGAGAAAATAGATTTTTAGATAAAATATATGAAAAGAGACCGTTTATAATGCGGTCTCTTTTTTATTTAATGAATCATCAGGAAACTTACCAAAGCAAGCCCGATGACTAAAAATGTAAATGCAAAGAAATTGATGGTAAACAATATCCAACCAATGAGCATGCTTACCACTCCGTGGGTGTGATAAGTGCGACGGTGAGCGATGAAAAAATATAAAAGACTGTAAATGGTTAATGCTGCGATAATTAAATATAAAAAAATATTAATTGCTACAATGTTTATTGTATTTGATAACTTAATTATGAGTGATGTCACCAATATATTCAGCAATAAAAATGAAAAATAATGCAGTGTAAAAATACCGTGATCAAAATACCACCATTTTTTCTTGTTGTGAAAGATCCATAAAAAGAATGCAAACATTGGCAGATAAATGAAAAGTGCTTTCGGTAAGTTGTGAAAGGATG
>DKLU01000276.1 GCA_002455915.1 Chryseobacterium sp. UBA6632 | reverse complement strand
ACAGCGTAGGAATTGCAATCTATGCCGATAATTTAGCTAATTTATACAACAAAACCAATCAGTTAGATAAAGCATTGGAGTATATCAGAATTGCAAAACCGATAGCTTTGGCCAAAAAAGAAAAACGAAGTGTAATAGATATTGCCATTAGCGAAGCACAAAATTATCTTCAGAGAAAAGATTTTGATAAAACATTAGACATTATACAACCAATTATCAATCAACTTAATACAAAAGATCAAAACGATAATAAAATTGCATCATTACTTATTCTTTCAAAGGTATTTCAAGGTAAAGATGATTATCAAAAGGCACTTTCTTATGCCATTGAAGCCCAAAAGGCAAACGAAGATTATCCTAATAAGAAAAAAATTTACAATCAGTTTTCAGAATTATATTTTGAATCAAAAGATTATGAAAAGGCCTTTCTTTACAAAGATTCCATTATCATAGTTAAAGATTCACTGAATGCCATTAAAAACAAGGCAATGTATCAAAACAGCGAAATGAAGCTGAAACTTCAGGATTCTCAAAAGGAACTGGAAAGTGAAAAAAGATTGAAATTCTATATCGGAGCTTTCTGCATTTTAATTTTAGCATTATTGAGCTGGTTATTTAGAATTTTATACGTTAAAAATCGTCAGAAACGAACACTTGCCGAAAAGAACGAACAAATTATTGCGTTAGATCTTAAAAATAAGGAAAACGATAATCTTCTGCTGGAGCAACAAATAAAGGAAAAAGAAACCGAAGCCCTTTTGGAAAAGGAAAAATTAAAAAATGAACTCGAAAGCCGCAACCGAAAATTGGCGGCCAACGCTATTCATATTGCTCAACGGAATGATAAAATTGAAGAATATATTTTAAAATTAAAAAGTGATCCTTTGGTTTTAAAGAATGATCAAATTTCCAAACAATTAGATCAGCTTAAAGAAATTTTAACCAAAGAAGACTCAACGGATGATTTTCTTACTCATTTTGAAAGAATCAACAGTAAATTCATCGAAAATCTGAAAGAAAAACATCCTGATCTTACCTTAAATGACATTCGTTTTATCTGTTACATTTATATGAATCTCTCCATAAAAGAAATTTCATCTATTTTTAACATCACTATTGAGGCTTGTAGAAAGAGAAAAGAACGAATTTCTAAACGAATGAACTTGTCGAACTCAAACGACCTATTCAACTACATATCAAATATTTAAATACAAATGTCACGTTTTTTCTGATTATAGTCCTACTATTTACCGTTTGATTTTCTTCAAAATTTTTCATCAAAAAATATATTTGCGATGAACAAAAAAATTTAGATATGAAGAAATCAATATTAACTTTATTATTTCTGCTGTGTTTGCAGTTCTCATTTGCTCAGGTGAGCTTTGTGGGTAATCCGCAGTATGGGCAGATAAGAAATTTTGTTTACGACAAAAATGTTCAAAACAAAGTATATGCTACCACCTATATAGACAAGCATATTTTGGTGTCTACAGACAATGGTACAAGCTGGAATATTTTATACACCCTTCCCTATCCTGAATATGGCCCGAATATTAAGGAAATGAGACTCACCAACAACGGAACAGCTTTAAGTTTCATCGTATATTTCGGTCTTGGAAGTTCGCTGAATCAGGTTGCTGTTTTAGATTTAGAATCACTAAATATCATTAAACAATTTTTCATGCCGCCAAATGAAAATGTACAGACAATTAAAAATTACACTTTATTCGACAATGGAACAATGAATATTGCAGCAATGCTTACCGGTGGAAATTATGATAAATATTTCTACACCACCAACGGAGGTTCTGCATGGTCGAAAGTATATGACGGCAGTACTTTCGAAGATGTTCAGTTGGCAGATGCAGCCATAGATCCTGTAAATCCTCAAACGCTTTATATTGCAAGAAATGGAGGCCCCGGAAATGTGGATGGCGGATTTTTAAAATCAACTGATGCAGGAGCCACTTGGACGGAATCTTTAAATGGTTTAATCCTCCAATCTTTAGCCGTTGATCCTGTAAATGAAGGAACTATTTATGCGGGTTCAGGAATTCTTTGGAGCTATCCGAATCAGCATCAGGCGGTTTATAAATCGATCGACGGCGGCGCAACTTGGGCAGAACAAACCGGAATTACCTGGACGACAACAGGAATGGGCATGAAAAACATTACGAAGATCAGTATAAATCCGTACAACCCGAATCACGTGATCGTAATGGCAGACCAGCGCGTGGCAGTTACAACCAATGGCGGAACAAGCTGGACAAGCACAGAATACAACGGGCTTGCAGATGGATCTTCTTATTTCTACGGAACGGATGCAGCTTTTAACCCAAACAATACCAATCAAATATTTTTAGGAGACAATCGCTACCCGAAGCGTTCAAATGACGGCGGAAACACATTAACGATCCTTCAAACTCCTTTCTTTATCGGAATGGGAAGAATAAATGTGGTGAAAGACAATAATGTTGATAAGCTTATTTATGGAGTTCAATACGGATATACCGTGAAAAATCTTGAAAACAATCAGGAAACACCAATAAACGTAATGCCATTAAGCGAAAGCCCAATGAGCGGACAAATTCCTTTAATGCTTGTAGATAAAAAACTTGCGGGAAGATCTTACAATTTCGATTCTTCTTTCATGGGAAATAATATTAAAGTTAGCAATGATTACGGGGCCAATTCAGAATCAATATATTCTACTTTCGACAGCAATTTTACCACAGCAGAAACAGATCCTAATAATACTAATATTGTATGGTTGGCAACATTCAACGGGGTAAATGCTACATTAATTAAATCTAATTTCACAAACATTAGCAGTCCACAAAACGATATCATCACGCTGCCCTATACTGAAGATTTTATTTACGGCATAAAAATTAATCAAAACAATTCCAATGAAATTTTGGTAACTGTGGGAAATAAATTATTTAAAACCACCAATGGCGGAACTTCATGGACAGAAATAACAGCAGGATTACAAGATCTAGCCCTACCGAATATTGCGTTAAACTTAGTTCAGAATCCATTAAATCTTAATCAATACACCATGGCGGCTTCCAACGGAATTTATACTTCAATGGATGCCGGAACAACTTGGACTAAAATCTACAGCGGAATGGTACATAAAGTAGAACATTCAGCCATAGAAAATGGGCAAATCATAGGAATATTCTCGTCTTATATGGATATTCTTCCAAAAGTAATTTACACCAACAACAGTGGCGGCACATGGCAAGAAAAAAATGCTTCCACGTATTTTAACACCACCGTTTTGGACGGTACAGCACGTTTCATAAATGCAAATACTGCAGAAGTTTATCTAACGACAAATTCATTAGGAATAATCAAAGATGTTATTAATTTTTCAACATTAGGTACAGCAGAACCTGTCATTACAAAAGATGACATTACCGTATATCCCAATCCGGCTACGGATTTGATTAACATTAAATCAGGGAAAAATAACTCTAAATTTAATGTAAGCATTTACAGTACAACGGGGCAATTGGTGGTAAGATCAGAAAATAATAAGGGAAGTATTAACATATCAGATCTTGCAAAGGGTGTTTATCTTGTGAAAATAGATCAGGAAAATGCACGTACAGTTGTTAAAAAAATTATTAAAAAGTAATTACTTTTCAGCATTTTTATTATCCTTTAAACTGCCTGTAACAGGGCAGTTTATTTAGACAATCATTTGTGTCTTTATGTATCATTTTAAAGCACAAACACCATTATATCTCTTTTAGAGAATATTTTTTTAATTCACAGTTTTCATATTAAAACCGCCTGCCCCAAGGCGGTTTTAGTTTTTTACTGAAGTAAATTTACATACACCAATCTGTATGTTCTAAACCTTCAAACTTCCTATATTCTGTGACATTTAAGTTCTCTTTAACATCTATTTACATTGAAATTAAGTATATTCGCCTTTTAATTATTTGAAGGAATGAAGAAGATCATCTCTACCCTATTTTTGTTCACAGCAACAGCTGTTTTTGCTCAGGAAGCGATTCATTTTGAGGAATTAGCTTTTAAAGAACTGATTGCGAAGGCAAAAAAAGAAAACAAAATCGTATTTATGGATGCTTATGCATCTTGGTGCGGGCCTTGTAAAATGATGGAGAGAAACGTTTTCACCCAAAAATCTGTCGGAGATTATTACAATGCCAATTTTGTAAATGCAAGATTCGATATGGAAAAAGGGGAAGGTAGAGAAATCGCAGCAAAATACGGAGTTCGTTCTTATCCCACCTATCTTTTCCTGAATGGTGATGGTGAATTGGTTTCGCAGAATTACGGCTATATGGAAGAAAGTCCGTTTTTGGCCATGGCGCAGGATGTAAATTCTCCAAATAACAAAAAAGGTTCTTTGAAAGAGCGCTTCGCAAAAGGTGAAAAAGATCCGGAATTTTTGATCAATATCATGAAACTGAATTCAACTTCGGATTATGATTTTGCTAAAAGTGCTTCCGAAAGATATTTTGAAAATAAAAAGAAAACGGAAGAACTATCCAAAGACGACATCGGGTTTTTATTGTTTTTCTTAAAATCTGCCGAAGATAAAAATTATAAAACTTTTGTTGAAAAAAAAGCAGATATTATCAAACATCTTCCTGAAGAAACATACAATCAGTTTGATGCTCAGATTAAATTATCAAAAATTGTTGAGCAGTCGATCGATAATAAAACCAAAAGAGTAAACGAAGAGTTTTTCATGAAAAATGCTGAACCTTTGGTCGGGAAACATGATGCTGAGGTAAGACTTAATCAAACCAAATTAAGTTATTACGAGCAAAATGCCAATTATCCTGAATATGAAAAAGCAGCATTGGATTATTATAAAAACTCCGATTCTTTTGATACCAACGAATTATTAAAAACCGCATGGGTATTTTCTGACAACGTAAAAAATGTAGCTTCATTAAAAAAAGCTGCAGAATGGGCAGAAAAATCCGTTATGAGAGGTGAAACATCTGAAAATACATATATACTGGCAAAACTCTATTTTTTAACAGGTAATAAAGACATGGCGAAAACATACGCTGAAATGTCTAAAACTCTTGCAGTACAAGCAAATAAAGATTCGCATTTGGCTGAAGAGTTATTGAAACAAATAAAATAATCTATTAAAAAACACAGGGTTTGAGGTACAAATTTTTAGCAGCATTCTTAACGGTATCTGCGTTAGGAACCATTAATGCTCAGGAAACTGAGCAATCGGAAACGAGTGTCTATGTAAAAGGAAATGCTTTACTGGCTCCCATCGGAATTGTAAACGTTGGTGTAGAACATCAGATAAGTAAAAACATCACCGTGCAAGGTGATATTTTCATTTCTCCGTGGAAATCTTTTGCAGGAAAACATGCCCAGGCTTATTTATTAGGCTTCGACGGAAGGTATTATTTCAGCAAAGCGTTTGATAGATTTTATGTTGGAGCCAACATCACGGGAGGAGCTTTTAATATTCAAAAATGGAGCTATTGGAATGATAGTTATTTTGTTCATAAAAATGGCGAGGTAACTCCATATGTACAATCAGACCTTTACCAAAGAGGTTATACTTTTATTCTTGGCGTTGTAGGTGGTTATCAGTTTAAATGGAAAGAGAGATGGAATATCGACATCTATGCCGGTATTGGATCTATGCAAAGTTTTTACAAAGGATATGATAAAGTAAGTGGAGATCGTTACGACAATCTGGAAGACAGAATGGGACGTGAATGGGATCGTAGTGGCGAATTTTTGCCTTATCGCGGAGGCATTATGATCTCTTATAAATTAAGATAGAATGAAATTATTCGGAAGAAACCATATCATCATCAGCCTGATTACATTTGGGATTTTATTTTTAATGAATTATCTCGGAAATGATCAGCCTGATAAATTAGAAAGAGCCCTAATGACGGCTGGAGCAGGCGTAATTGGACTATCAATCGGACTTTTTATTTTGAATAAAGGAAAGAATGATAAAAATCCGCCTCAGAATTTTGATTGATATTTATATAAGTGAATAGTCAATTGTGAATTAGCTTACGCTCGTGAATTTTAAAAATTGACTTGCAAAGCAAAATTGACAATTGACCATTCACTTTTTTCTATTTTTCGTACACAATGTATTTACTTCTGATTTTTTCAAATTTGTCTAAATCAGATTTCCAGGAAGATTTAATTTCCTGAAAAGATTTTCCAGTAACGATTTGTTTTCTCAACTCATCACTTCCCGCCAAGGTATCAAAAAATAAATTTTTTAAGAAAAAATCCTGCTGCGGATTTTTATAGTTTTTATAGGCTTTAATTACCCACTCCAGATTCAATTCTCTCAAATCTTTTTTATAATCAGAAAGATTTTCACCATAACATAATTTACCATTTAAAAATGGATCTTTGGCTCCAAAATTAGGCTTCGGAGTAAATTGATAAGGTAAATTTGCCGTCCAAGGCGAACCGTAAATCTGGAAAGGCAAATCCGTTCCTCTTCCAACAGAAACCTGCGTTCCTTCAAAAAAACATAAACTTGGATATAGATTGATCGATTTATCATTCGGTAAATTCGGCGAAGGTTTATCTAAAATAGCATAACGCTGATTTTTGTGATAATTTTTCATCGGAATTAAAGTATACTTTGCCTGAACTTTATTTTTCAGCCACTTTTCTCCGTTCACCATTTTTCCATACTCACCGATTGTCAATCCGTACACAACAGGAACTTCGTGCATTCCGACAAAGCTTGTCCATTTTTTCTTTAAAACAGGTCCGTCAATATAGCCGTCATGCGGGTTTGGTCTGTCTAAAACCATCACTTCAACATTATTTTCAGCTCCGGCTTCCATCAAATACGTTAATGTCGAAATATAAGTATAAAAACGAACTCCAACATCCTGAATATCAAAAACAACAATATCAATTCCTTTTAACTGTTCAGGTTTTGGCTTTTTATTATTTCCATACAAGGAAACAATAGGAATTCCCGTTTTCACATCTACTCCATTCTTCACTTTTTCACCAGCATCGGCATCACCACGGAAACCATGTTCAGGCGCAAAGATAGATTTGATTTTAATCCCGTTTTTCACCAGAAAATCCACCACGTGGGTTCTGTCGCTCATTAATCCAGTTTGATTGGTGACAACACCGATTGTTTTCCCTTTAAGCAAAGGCAAATACACCTCAGGTTGATCGGCTCCCGTTTTAAATCCGGCTTTATCTTGAGTCTGAGAATAATATTGATTGAATACTCCTAAAAAAATTAGGCAAATAAGAAGTAAATTTTTAATTTTGAAATCTAAATTCATAAGCTTGAAATTTCCTTTATATTTCTCTAGAAAAATAGCGTTTTCCAAAGATAACAAAAATAACCTTTCGAGGGTGATCATCTTCATTGGCCGACTTTCAGTGGCTTTGGGAATCATTGTTTCTCTAATTACGGTGGCCACAGGTTTCGGTTCCAAAAAGGCCATTAAAGAGAGACTGGCAGATTTCAGCGGGCATGTTACAGTACGCTCTACCCGATCAAATTCGTCTTACAATACCTCGGTTCTTGATAATCAGGGATTGAATATTCCTAAAATTAAAGAGCTTTCTGATGTTGAAAGCGTTCAGAAATATGCGACCGTTACAGGAATTATGCGTAATGAACACAATTTTTCGGGAATTATTTTTAAAGGAATAGGAAAAGATTTCGACAGCTTACGATTTAAAAAATTTCTAGTTTCAGGAAATACGCCTGTTGTTTCGGAAAAAGGATATAACAACGGCGTTACGATTTCTCAAAAAATAGCGAATGATCTACATTTGAAAGTAAAAGACAGCATTGTCACAGTTTTTTCAAAAGCTGATCAGAAGCCTATTTACAGAAAATTTGAAGTGTTAGGAATTTATAAAACCGACATTAAAATGATCGATGAGCAATTCGTGATTGGCGATATTAATCATGTAAGAAAAATTCAGGATATGAAGCCTGATGAGGTGGGCGGAATTGATATTTTTCTTAAAAATGTAAATGATATCGATAAAGATTTTCCTGATATCGAAAAACTGATCGGTTATAAGAATTATGCTGAAAAGGCAACTGAAAAGTTTCCTCAAATCACCGACTGGATCAGTATTTTTGATACGAATATCGCGTTGATTATCATCATTATGCTGATTGTTGTGGTCATCAACATTATCATGGTACTTTTGATTTTGATTATTGAAAGAACGAATTCTATTGGTTTATTAAAAACATTGGGCGCCAGCAATTCTCAGATTAGAGCGACTTTTATCAATTATACGCTTATCATTATGGTTCCCGGACTTTTATACGGAAATGCGATTGGTCTTGGTTTAATCCTAATTCAGAAGTTTTTTGGTGTTATTAAATTAAACCCAGAAAACTATTACGTAAGTACGGTTCCTGTAGATTTAAATCCTGTTGCGATTATTTCGATCTCTGCTGGAATTTTGATCATTTCCGGACTGGCTTTGATTATTCCGAGCTATCTGATCAGTAAAATTTCTCCGGTGAAAGCGATTAAATATAATTAAAAGTCAATGGTGAGTGGTAAATTTGCTTCGCTTGTGAATTTTTTAGTGTCGTTGCGAACCGAAGGTGAAGCAATCTCATGAAAATTTGGTAATAAAAACAGATTGCTTCGTCGTTCCTTCTCGCAAAGACAAATTTTCAATTAACAACTCAAATCCCTAGCCCCGATTGCAGTGAAAATCCCGCAATGGAGCGGCGGAGCGAAGCGGAGCCGCGCAATGAGGAATTGCAACGGAAAGCGGGAAATTGCTTCTAAAAAAATTAATTCTCAATTATGAATTTGTTAATTATTTCGTCTTTTTTTTGATACAGCCTTAACAAATCTTAACCGAATTTATCAGAACTCAATTGAGCTAACTCATTTGAAAACTGTATCTTTGTGAGGCTTATAAAACATTTATGAAATACGCAAAAAATATTCTTGAAACGATAGGAAATACACCATTGGTACAACTTAATAAAGTGTTGGGAGAGGATTTCCCGGCATTGGTTTTAGCAAAAGTGGAGACTTTCAATCCCGGAAATTCTGTGAAAGACAGAATGGCTCTGAAAATGATTGAAGATGCCGAAAAAGACGGAAGATTGAAGCCCGGTGGAACGATCATCGAGGGAACTTCCGGAAATACGGGAATGGGATTGGCACTTGCTGCCATCATTAAAGGTTACAAATGTATTTTCGTGACCAATTCTAAACAATCAAAAGAAAAATGTGATATCCTTCGTGCCGTTGGAGCTGAGGTAATCGTTTGTCCGACAGATGTGAAACCTACAGATCCGCGTTCTTATTATTCTGTATCCAAAAGATTAGCGAGAGAAACGGAAAACGGATGGTACGTCAATCAATACGATAATTTGTCTAACAGAGCGGCTCATTACGAGTCTACTGCTCCTGAAATCTGGGAACAAACGGAAGGAAAGCTTACGCATTTCGTTGTTGGAGCCGGAACGGGAGGTACTATTACAGGTTGCGGAACATTCTTCAAAGAGAAAAATGCTGATATTAAAGTAATCGGTGTTGATACATATGGTTCTATTTTAAAGGAAATTCACGAAACTGGCGAAATTAATTTAGGAAATGCTTACACATATATCACTGAAGGAATTGGTGAAGATATTCTTCCTGAAAACTACGATATGTCTGTAATCGATCATTTCGAAAAAGTGACAGATAAAGACGGTGCTGTTTACGCAAGAAAACTAGCGAAAGAAGAAGGAATTTTCTGCGGATATTCTGCGGGAAGTGCGATGGCTGCTTTAGTTCAGATGAAAGATCAGTTCACGAAAGATGATGTGATTGTGGTTTTACTACACGACCACGGTTCAAGATACGTTGGGAAAATCTACAACGATGAATGGATGAAGGAAATGGGTTGGTTAGACTAATCAGCTGTTTCTATAAAAATAAAACTCAGAGTGTTTTGCTCTGAGTTTTTTTATGCTATTCTGTGATATTTTTCTTCAAAACCTGCTTCAATAAGCTGTAATCTTTCTCACTCATCGATTTTCTCGGAAACATATAACTGTATTTTCCTTCAACGGTAATAAATTCGTTATTGCTGTCGAAATAATTGAAATCTTTCCATTCGCTTGTTTCTTTTTCGGTATCGATATTTACGGTGAAAAAATTATCATCGAATCTGAGTTCGTAGACTTTGCAGTTTTCTAGTTTATTTAAATAATTCGTAACCTGTTTTTTCCATCTCGAAACTTTATTAATGCTTACCGAAAGGAAAACCTCACAAAGCAGAAATAGAAAACTTACAAAATATAAAATTCCGAATTTCTCCTTCGAAAAATCATCTTTGAAGAAAAACATAATCAGCAAAATCAGTCCGACGACAATTGTTGTAATCATTTTTCCTCTCGTCGTTGATGAAAAAAATAAACTTCCCTGATTTCCGCTAAAATAAATGTCCTCGAAATCTTTTCTTTTAGGTTTTAGAACAATCACCTTTTCTTCACTCATAATTATTAATTTCTGTCTGCAAAGCTAAATTAAAAATTTAGAATTTACATTTATATTTGATAGGATTACATTTTGGCTTACATTATTTCTGTGTGACTGGATAATTATATCTTTTCATAATTTACTTTTAAATCGGATTAGCATCCGATTCTGATATAAGTCGTCCTTTCAGGACTCCTCCGCCATTTAATTTCAAACTATCAACTATCAACCATCAACAAAATTATCACCGATTGCCGAAAGCTTATTCATCAGTTCACGGTTTCTTTGTCGAAGATCATCCATTTTTTTCAACATTTCATGAATCACTTCCAATCCGGGAAGATTGATTTCCAAATCATAATGCCAATTTGCAAACCGTTCAAAATTGGGCAAATCTTCATACATCAGATAACGAATTTCATTTTCCGTTTGAATGGTAATTAACCCGGAATTCACCAGTTCATCAAAAAAAGTGATTTCAATATTGTATATTTTTACGAGTTCCTCTCGAGATATTCTTTCACTCATGGCTTAGGAATTTTTAAGTTGTTCAAAAAGTTCTTTCTGATTTTCAGTGAGATTCGTTGGTAATTTCACTTCGTAAGTCACAAACAAATCACCAAATTCACCCTCTTTTTTATATACAGGGAAACCTTTTCCTTTCAGTCGTACTGTATTTCCGTTTTGGGTTTCGGGTTTTACTTTCAGATTTACACTACCATCCAGGGTATTTACTTTTACATCTCCGCCTAATACCGCAGTGTATAAATCAATGGAAACTTTTGTTTTCAAATCATTTCCCACTCTTTCAAAATTCGGATCAACTGCAATAGTAAAAGTGATATATAAATCTCCGTTCGGGCCTCCATTAACACCAGGATTTCCATGACCTTTCAGCTTAATTTGCTGTCCATCATACACTCCTGCAGGAATCGTAATTCTTACTTTTTTACCATTAATTTCAAAGGTCTGAGGATGTGTTGTAGCAGCATCTTTTAAACTTAAATTCAATTCTGCGTTGACATCCTGACCTTTAAATTTTCCCGAAGCACTTCCCCGCGAACTCCTTCCGAAGCCACTCCCTGCTCCACCGAACATACTTTGGAAAAAATCTGAAAAATCTTCTCCTTCCCCAAAATCAGCGCCAGAAAATCCGCCTCCGTAATTTCCACCCTGACTTTGTTGATATTGTCTTTGCTGCTGCTGAGCTTTTTCGTATTCTTCGCCACGCTTCCAGTTTTCGCCGTATTTATCGTATTTTGAACGATTTTCTGCGTTACTGAGCACTTCATTGGCTTCATTAAGCTCCTTGAATTTCCTTTCCGCTTCCTTATCATCGGGATTAAGGTCGGGATGCAGTTTTCTTGCTAATTTTCGATATGCTTTTTTGATATCTTCCTGTGTTGCGCTTTTGTCTACGCCTAAAATTTTATAGTAATCTATATAAGCCATAGAAACGATGTTTACTCAAATTTAAGGATTTTATGAATAAAATTAATGTAACGTAATGTTAAAAATAAAGCTATCTTTGATTAAAAAGCACGCATGAAAGAAGTCTTAAAAAACTACTCAGGAATATTACTTTTATTATTAGGAATCACTGTTGGAAACATCATTGGAATTGTTGCACCCAGCTTTGTTGATTACCTGAAGCCTTTAGGAGATATTTTCCTGAATTTAC